>DATHXP010000229.1:0-4483 GCA_035459605.1 Halomonas sp.
TGTGCAAGAATTGAAACGTCTGCATGGGCTCCTCGGCATATTGTTGGTTTGGCGATTAACAACATGCCTGCCCATGCAGACTTTTTTCAATCCTAATGCACTGTTTTCCTTATTCTATTTGTGGGGATCCCTCAGGGTCTGTCCCCTGAAGCTTATAGCTCTACTTCTCCCCACCGCTCGCGTCGTCCTCGAGACGCAGAAACGTCTGGCGGTAGTGCGCAAGCTCGGCGATGGACTCCTTGATGTCGTCCATGGCCAGGTGCACGTTGCGCTTGGTGAAGCCGTCAAGCGCCTTCGGATTCCAGCGCTTGGCCAGCTCCTTCAGCGTCGAGACGTCGAGGTTGCGGTAGTGAAAGAACGCCAGCAGCTCGGGCATCTCGCGTTCGAGAAAGCGCCGGTCCTGATGCACGCTGTTGCCGCACATCGGCGAGGTGCCGGGCGCCGCGTGCTCGCGCAGGAACGCAAGCGTGCGCCGTTCGGCCTCGGCGGCGTCGACCGCGCTCTGCTTGACGCGCGCCACCAGCCCCGATTCGCCGTGGGTGCGCCGGTTCCACTCGTCCATGCCCGCCAGCAGCGAGTCGGGCTGATGCACCGCCAGCACCGGCCCTTCGGCAACCACATTCAGGTGATCATCGGTCACGACGGTGGCCACTTCGATGATGCGCTCGCGACTGGGATCGAGTCCGGTCATCTCGAGATCAATCCACACCAGGCGCTGGCTCCTGGGGTCGGTGCCCGTATCCGTAGCGGAAGAAGTTGCCGTCATATAGCGTTCCTTATCGTCAAATCTGCCGTCAAAGCCGTCATCGAAGCGGTCGTCGAGCACGGCACGACAGCCGCTGTCGTTGATGCGTACAATAGATCGATTGTAGCGAGTTTCAGGGTCTCATGAGCAAACGCAGGCTGAGCCGCCAGCAGCGCTGGCGTATCGAGAAAGTTCAGGCCGAGCGCGAAGCGCGCGCCGCAAGGCGCGACGGTCGCGACGCCGAGAAGCTGGCCGCCGGCGAATACGGTCCCGAGCAGCCGGGCCGCGTGATGGCGCATTTTGGCCGCACCCTGGAAGTAATGCCAGAAAGCGTGCCCGGCAGCGGCGCCGGCCAGGCCGTGCGCTGCCATCTGCGCGCCAATCTCGACGGCCTGGTCACCGGCGACCGCGTCATCTGGCGCCGCGGCCAGGACGGCAGCGGCGTGGTGGTGGCCCGCAGCGAGCGCGACAGCGTGCTCAAGCGCCCCGACGCCCGCGGGCAGCTCAGGCCGGTGGCCGCCAATATCGATCAGATCCTGATCGTGTTCGCCGTGGAGCCCGAGCCCCACGCCAACCTGATCGACCGCTACCTGGTGGCCGCCGAAGCCACCGGCATTGCCCCGGTGCTGGTGCTCAACAAGAAAGACCTGCTGCCCGAGCGGGGCGGCGCGCTGCGCGAGCTGCTGGCCCGCTACGCGGCGCTGGGCTATCCGGTGGTGACCACCAGCATCACCATGGAACATGGTCTGGACGCTCTGCACCACCGGCTGGCTGAGCGCACCTCGGTGTTCGTCGGCCAGAGCGGCGTCGGCAAGTCCTCGCTGATCGCCCGCCTGCTGCCCCACGAGGAGCTGCGCGTCGGCGCGCTGTCCGAAGACTCCCGCAAGGGGCGCCATACGACGACGACGGCGCGCCTGTACCACTTCACCGGCCTCGGCCCTGACTGCCGCCTGGAGGGCGAGCTGATCGACTCCCCCGGCATTCGCGAGTTCGGCCTGATGCATCTCGACGAGCGCCAGGTGGCCGACGGCTTCATCGAGTTCCGCCAGCACCTCGGCCGCTGCCGCTTTCGCGACTGCCGCCACCGCCAGGAACCGGGCTGCGCGCTGCTGGCCGCCGTGGAGGCAGGCAGCATTCACGCGCAGCGCTTTGCCAGCTATCGCCGTATTGTGGATAGTCTGGAAGACACGGACAGATATTGAGAACACCAACGAAACCCATGAGCCAGGAGAGCGACATGAGTTCTGAAGCCAATCTGCTGCCGCTGATCGTCGAGCCGGAGCATCTCGCCGAGCATCTGAATGCCCCCGACCTGCTGATCATCGACGTGTCGATGAGCGCCGCAAGCTACCAGCAGGGCCACGTGCCCGGCGCCGTCTTTCTCGAGCGCCGCCGGCTGATGCGCGGCGAAGGCGAAGTGCCCAACGAGGTGCCGGGCGTAGACGCCCTCTCGGCGCTGTTTTCATCGCTGGGCCTGACCCGCGACACCCACGTGGTCGCTTACGACGACGAAGGCGGCGGCTGGGCCGGTCGGCTGCTGTGGACCCTGGAGCTGATCGGCCATCGCCGCTACTCCTACCTCAACGGCGGCATCCACGCCTGGCGCGGGGATAGCCTGCCGCTCTCCACCGAGCCGCACGCGCCAGCGCCCAGCGACTACCAGGCCGCTATCCTCAACCCCGAGACGGCCATCGACCGCGTCGAGCTCCAGGAGCGCCTGTGCGACCCGGGCTTTGCGCTATGGGACTCGCGCTCCCAGGCCGAGTTCGACGGTGAGAAGGGCAATAACAAGCACCTCGGCCATATTCCCGGCGCGGTCAACATGGACTGGACCGACGCCATGGACAGGGACAACCACCTGCGCATGCGCGGCTACGCCGAGCTGATCAACGAGCTGGAGGCCATGGGGCTGACGCCGGACCTGGAGGTGGTGACCTACTGCCAGAGCCATCACCGCAGCGGCTTCACCTGGCTGGTCGGTCGCGCCCTGGGCTTCGAGAAGATGCGCGGCTATGCCGGCTCCTGGCAGGAGTGGGGGAACCGCGACGACACGCCGATCGAGAAATAACCCGGCGCGGTGGCGCCTGCACCACAGGCCCCAACGGGCATTCCTGAAACCCCAACGGATCGACCATCTTGTCATTTTCTCGACTGTTTGCCCTGATTCAGCACCCCCTCCCCCACCACCTGCTGTCGCGGCTGGCGGGGCAGCTTGCCGAGAGCCGCCAGCCGTGGCTGAAAAACCGGCTCATCCGCGCCTTCATCAAGCGCTTCAACGTCGACATGCGCGAGGCGCTGGAGCCCGACCCGACGGCCTACGCCACCTTCAACGACTTCTTTACCCGCGCGCTCAAGGCCGACGCGCGCCCCATCGACGCGGGCCTTGTCAGCCCCGCCGACGGCACCCTGTCCGAGTTTGGCGCCATCGAGGCCGGCCAGCTGATCCAGGCCAAGGGGCATCATTTCTCGGCCATGGCGCTGCTGGGCGGCGACGGCGAGGCCGCCAAGCGCTACCAGGGCGGCAGCTTCGCCACCGTCTATCTGTCGCCGCGGGACTACCACCGCGTGCACATGCCGCTGGCCGGCACCCTGACCGAAACGGTCTACGTGCCGGGCCGGCTGTTCTCGGTCAACGCCGCCACCACCCGGCACGTGCCCAACCTGTTCGCCCGCAACGAGCGGCTGGTGTGCCACTTCGACACCGAGCAAGGCCCCATGGCGCTGGTGCTGGTGGGCGCGATGATCGTCGCCGCCATCGAAACCGTGTGGGCCGGCCAGATCACCCCGCTTTCGGGCGAGGTGCAGCGCGTGCGCTTCGATCGGCCGATACGGCTCGAGAAAGGCGAGGAGATGGGCCGCTTCAAGCTCGGCTCCACCGTGGTGATGGCCTTCGCCAGGCCGGTGGAGTTTAACAACAGCGAGCGCCAGCGCTCAGTGCGCGTGGGCGAGAGTTTAGGCGAGTAACGTGGCCGCGGCGCCATCTCGTCAAGACAGAAAACACCTGGACCTCGTCGCTCGTCGGCGCTCGGAGGGAGGTGAAAATTACGATGGGCGCTGCCCATGGAGTGGAGATATATACGAAACCCGGGCGATTCAGCCGTTTTATTCGTGGCGCAGCGCGTCGATCGGGTTGAGGTGAGCGGCCTTGCGGGCCGGGACGTACCCAAACACGATGCCGATGGTCATCGAGAAAACAAAGCCCAGGATCATCACGCCCGGCGAAGTCACGAACGGCATGTCGAACCGGTAAGTCATCACCCAGGTGCCTGCCACCCCCAGCAGCACGCCGATCAGCCCACCGAAGGTGGCCAGGACCACTGATTCGACCAGGAACTGGGTCAGCACGTCGCGGCTGCGCGCGCCGATGGCCAGACGAATGCCGATTTCCCGGGTGCGCTCGGTCACGGACACGAGCATGATGTTCATGATGCCGATACCGCCGACCAGCAGGCTGACGGCCGCAATACCGCCGAGCAGCAGGGTCATGGTGCCGGTGGTCTGTTCCAGCGTATCGATGATGTCTTGCGTGTCACGGACGCGAAAATCGTCGTCCATGTCTGTGCCAATGCGCCGACGCTGGCGCAGGAGCGACTCGGTATCGCTGCGAACCCGGGCACTGGTGCCATCCTGCAGCGCGGAGAGGTAGATGGCCGTGACGTCCAGGCTGCCGGCCAGGCGTCGTTGCACGGCCTTGATTGGCATCAGGACGATGCGGTCGGGGTCCTGCCCCATCGACAG
>DATHXP010000230.1:0-2818 GCA_035459605.1 Halomonas sp.
CAGGCGGTTGAAGCCCAGCGCATGCAGCTCATGGATCTGCTCGGGGGTCACGGTGCGCGGGTCCACCTCCAGCGAGAACTCGCGCTCCTCGGGCGGCGCGAAGTGGAAGGCGTCATCGAGGCTCGCCATCAGCTCGCCGAGTTGGGCATTGCTCAGGTAGGTCGGGGTGCCGCCCCCCAGGTGCAGCTGGGTCATGCGCCGGGTCTCGTCGAACAGCGCCCCCTGCACGCGGATCTCCTGCTGGAGCCAGGCCAGATACTCCGCGGCACGCTCGGTGTTGTGGGTAATGATCTTGTTGCAGGCGCAGTAGTAGCAGAGGCTCTTGCAGAAGGGGATGTGCACATAGACCGACAGCGGCTTGGGCGTCTCGGCGCGGTTGCTGCGCTCGGCCGCCGCACGGTAGTCATCCTCGGCGAAGGCCGCATGGAACTGGGGCGCCGTGGGATAGGAGGTGTAGCGCGGCCCGGGGCGGTCGTACTTCTCGACCAGCGGGCGATTGAAGAGCAGATGGTCTTGCATGATCAAACGGCCTCGTTGAAAGCTCTGGCAGCGCCGCGGCGCTGCCGAATGCTGGGCAGTATGCCAGCCTGGGGCCGGCGCGTCGGTACCCTTGTGGTGGTAGTTGACGCCGGTCAAATCCTAGTGCGACTCGGCACGCGTCGTGACCAGCCAAGCAGCCGCCAGGCGGTGAGCAGCCAGGCCAGGCTCCAGGCCAGGGCGGAAGCCCACAGCAGGGGCAGCCAGGCAGCGCCGGCCGGAAAGGCCACCAGGCGCAGCACGGCGGCCACGGTGAAGAGCAGTGCCAGCGGCAACAGCAGCGGCTCTCGCTCGGGCCGCCCCTTGGCCCTGAGGATGGCCTGGCGCAGCATGATGCCGCTGGCCAGGGTACCCAGCGCCCCCACGGTGAAGGCGTGCAGCACACCGCCCAGCGGCTGGCCCAGCCACAGGACACGCGCCGCCAGCAGCAGCCCGAACCCCAGCCAGGCATACCCCAGCAGCAGGCCGAGCAGGTCGGGGCGCTGCCGACAGGCCCAGGGGCGCCAGCGCCAGAGCCGCCACAGCACCAGCAGCCCCGCCGCCGCCGTCAGGGGCGCGGCCAGGCTTGCCGTGGCTGACCAGGGGGCGAGCAGCGGAGTCACGCCCAGCAGCACGATCAGCGCCGCCTCCAGGCGCGGCTGGACTCCGGCGCCGGCCTGGCGCCGGCTGGCCATCAGGTGGCCATTGATCGCCGGCGCCAGCACGCGCCCCCCCATGAAGGTCATCAGCAGCACCAGCCAGAGCACGGCGTGGCGCATCAGTGCAGGGCTCAGCATGCCGTGCTGCACCAGGCGCCCAACCAGGCTGACAATGGCGAGCAGGCAGAGCAGGCCCAGCAGCGGCGAGAGCAGCCGGTTGCGCCACTTCTTGGCGGCCAGGAAGCGCGGCACCAGCCGCCAGGCGAGCAACGCGGCGAACAGGCCATCGGCCAGCAGCACGGGCAGCGCCTGGGGGCAGGCCAGCCCGCCGCCCCGCGCGGCAAGCCACAGCGCCGCCAGCCCCAGCAGCCAGCGTCGTGGCAGCGGTCCCAGCAGATAGCCGGCGATCACCGCCAGGGCGAAACCGAACAGCAGTTCGCGACCGTGTGCCGCAGGGGAGTCGATCAATCCCAGGGGGGCCGCATGGTAGAATGCCAGCAGTGACAGCGGCACCATCACCGCCGCGTGCACCGCCGCCAGGGGAAAGAACAGCCGCCAGGCCGGCAGCGTGGGGTGTGAGATGTCGGCTTTCGTTGACATGGCGCAAACTCCCACCTTTCCCGCAGTGCTAAGATGCATGTAATTTGCCACTTAACAGTCTACGCCCTCGAGCACGGGAGGTCACCACATGTCAGGATCCGCCTCGCGTCTCGCCTGGTGCGGCCTCACCTATGGCTGTATCGGGCTCGGCACCGCCGGAATGGTACTGCCGCTGCTGCCGACCACCCCCTTCCTGCTGCTGGCGGCCTGGGCGGCACCCAAGGGGTCACCACGGCTGGCACGCTGGCTGCATGACCATCCGCGTTTCGGCCCCAGCCTGCTGGCGTGGCGCGAGCGACGCGCCATACCGCGACGCGCCAAGGTGTTGGCACCGCTGTTGCTGGCGGCTAGCTGGGCGATGCTGTGGGCCAGTGGCGTGCCCTCCCTGGGGCTGGTGGCCACGGCCATTCTGTTTATCGGGGTGGCGGGCTATGTGCTGAGCCGCCCCAGCGATACCGTCCGGCATGTCAGCGAGGCGCCCCACAGCTGGGCCCGGCGCTGATCCGCTCCACGACACCAAGAGGCGACGCTTTTACCCATGCACCTGACTCGCTTTACCGACTACTCGCTGCGTGTGCTGCTCTACCTGGCGGTCAAGGGCGAGCGTCGCTCCACCATCACCGAGATCGCCGAACGTTTCGACATCTCGCGCAACCACCTGATGAAGGTGGTCCAGGACCTCAGCCACCACGGCTATATCACCTCCATCCGCGGCAAGAACGGCGGCCTGCTGCTGCGGCGCGAACCGGACACCATCGTGCTCGGCGAACTGATACGTCGCACCGAGCGTGACCTGGCCCTGGTGGAGTGCTTCGGCGACGGCAACGAGTGCGTTATCACCCCGGCCTGCCGGCTCAAGCATATCCTCACCGAGGCCCTCGACGCCTTCCTGGCGGTACTCGACGGCTACACGCTGGAGGATCTGCTGGGCGCACGACGCCAGCCGCTGATCCAACTGCTGCAGCTGGACGACACTCCCGCCGCCTGAAGCGGCCATCCTCCCACGCTCGCGGCCCATGCCGGGCCCGCTGCTCCGGCGCCTC
>DATHXP010000231.1:0-4949 GCA_035459605.1 Halomonas sp.
CTGTACGGGCATGATGGCCACTGGATCGCGCTGGATTGCGGCATGATGATCCGCCAGGATCTGCCCGACAGCCCGCTGCAGGTTCCCGATCTCGCAACACTTGAAACGCTGGGCATTCGCCCCGCCGCGCTGGTCATTACCAACGGCCATGAAGACCATATCGGCGCCGCCGCCTGGCTGTGGCCGAAATGGGGCTGCCCGATTCATGCCACGCCGCTGGCAGCGGGGCTGCTGCGCGCCAAGTTTGCCGAGCGCGGCCTGACCCAGAATGCAATACAGGTGATCGAACCGGGCGAGGCGCTGGATATCGGCCCTTTCGCGCTGCGCTACCTACCGCTGACCCACTCGATTCCCGAGAGCTGCGCCCTGCTGCTGACGGCGGGCAGCTATCGCGTGCTGCATACCGGCGACTGGAAGCTGGATCCCGAGCCGCTGATCGGCCCAGCCGTGGACCCGGAAACCTTTCGCGCGCTGGCGCCGGTGGATCTGCTGGTGGGCGACTCCACCAACGCGCTGCAGCCGGGCCGCTCGCGCAGCGAGGGTGAGGTGGCTCGCGCCCTGGCGCCCGCTATCGCCGACTGCCAGGGGCGCGTCATCGTCAGCTGCTTTGCCAGCAATCTGGCCCGGGTGCTGGCGATTGGCCGCGCGGCGACGCTGTGCGGGCGGCGAGTCAGCCTGATGGGGCGCTCCATGGAGCGCATGGTCGCCGTGGCCCGAAGCCTTGGCTATCTCGATGATCTGCCGCCGCTGGTGCCCACCCGCGACCTCGGCTATCTGCCGCCTGAAGAGGTGCTGGTGATCGCCACCGGCAGCCAGGGCGAGCCGCGCGCGGCGCTGTCGCGCCTGGCGCAGGGGCGACACCCGCACATGGAGCTGGCTCCGGGCGACTGCGTGATCTTTTCCTCACGCGCCATTCCCGGCAACGAGCGCCTGATCGAACGGCTCAAGCGCAGTCTTAGTCGCCTTGATGTTCGCCTGATGGACGATGACGAAAACCCCGGCCTGCACGCCTCGGGCCATCCGGCCCAGGAAGAGCTCATCACCCTGTATGGCTGGACGCGCCCGAGACGCCTGCTTCCCGTGCACGGCGAGCTGCGTCACCAGCGGGCGCATCAGCAGCTGGCCGAAACGCTTGGCATTGAGGCGCCGCTCATTCCGCGCGATGGCGACCTGATTCGCCTCGACCATGAGGGGCTGCACCTGGAGGCGCGCTATCCGCAGACGCCGCGCATCATCCACCAGGATGAAGTTGCCACTCTGCCCGGGCTTGAAGGCGAAGGAGCCCACCGGCACGGCGAGCTGTTCGTGGCGCTGACCGTGGCTGCCTGCGGCGATGGCTGGACGCGCATCGGCCAGCTGCTGCTGGATGGCAACCTGGCCTCGCCGCTGGATGACACCGCTTTTGCCGACTGGATCGATACTTGTCTTGAGGATATTCAGACCGATACGCTCGCCGACCTTCGTCTGGCGCTGCGCCCTCAGCTGCTCAGCTGGCTGGGGCAGCATCTGCGTCGAATGCCCAGCGTGCACCTGCAGCTGCTCGCCGCCGATACGGATACGCAGGCGGATATTGCCCCGCTAAACCAGGAGTAATTGACGGGGCGCCTGGCGGCGCCGTCGCGCAGCAAGCTGCCCTCTTACAAGGCCAAGATCAGCTTCCCGACAATGCCGCCAAGCATCACAGCTATCCGGCGTCCGTCGCGTTGCATAGCGTCTCTACCTACAGGCCCCGGCGGCACCGTTCAGGCCTTCCCAATCTCTTTCTTATGCGTCTTTCTTTTTGGGCGGACGGCCGCGCTTACGACGCGGCTGTTCAGGTACCAGGTCTTCAATAGACAGCCCGGCTTCTTCGAGCTGTTCGCGAATCCCTTCCAGCTTGCGCGCCTTTTCAGCTTGCTCTTGCTGACGCCGGCGCTCGTCTTCATGCTTTTGCTCAATGACTTCGCCGATCACTTCCATCAGCTTGTTCAGGTGCTCAAGGCTGAGCTGCCGTGCGGCAGCACGAGCGACATTCTTGTTACGAGCAATCCGTTCCAAGGCTTCACTAGACATCACCGCTTCTCCATATACGGGTATTCAGGCAAAAGGATGTTATCCCAATAAACACTGGGATAAAGATATATGTTGATTCAGCATCTGGCAAGGAAAAGCAGCGGCAAGACTGCGCACCTGATACGCAGTCAAGTCTAGGAGAGAAGAATAGAAAACCGCGGGCTAACCGCCGAAGGAAGTTTGCACTAGCCCCCGGTCATGTTCATGAATCGCACCACCTGAATATCACCGTCGGTGGTGAAGTGGTGCCGCTCCGGCTTGAGCGGCATGGCATCAACAATAGCCTGCTTCAGGCGTTCGATATTGCCGGGGTGATTGCGCAGCACGGCGCGCAGGTCTACCGAGTGCTCGTTGCCCAGGCACAGCAGCAGGCGCCCTTCCACCGTAACCCTGACGCGGTTGCAGCTATCGCAAAAGTTATGGCTGTGCGGCGAAATAAAGCCGATGCGGCTGGGACTGTTATCCAGCGCAAAATAGCGCGAAGGACCCGGCGTGGTTTCGACGCTGGGCGTCAGTCGATAGCGCGTCTCGATACGCTCCCTGACTTCATCGCTGGAGCAGAAGGTTTCACTGCGGCAGTGGTCGCTGACGTCGCCCAGCGGCATCTCTTCAATAAAGCTGATGTCGAGCCCTTCGGCCATGGCGAACTCGACCAGCGGCAGAACTTCCTCGTCGTTGCGTCCCTTGAGGATAACGGCATTGAGCTTGATGCGCTCGAAGCCAGCCTCGCGCGCGGCACGAATACCGTCAATAACCTTGGCCAAATTGCCAGTTCGAGTCAGACGACGAAACAGATCGGCATCCAGCGAGTCCAGGCTGATATTGAGGCGCTTGAGACCGCCTTCGCGCAGCTCAGGTGCCAGCTTGCGTAGGCTGGCGCCGTTGGTGGTCATGGCGAAGTCGACAAGCCCCGGCAGGCGGCCGATGCTCTTCACCAGGCCGGTAATGTCGCGACGCACCAGCGGTTCGCCGCCGGTCAGGCGCAGCTTTTTTACGCCAAGCTCGGTGAATGCCCGCGCCACCAGGCCGATTTCTTCAAGGCTGAGCACCTCGCTGCGCGGCAGAAAGGTCATGTTTTCGCTCATGCAGTAGACGCAGCGAAAATCACAGCGGTCGGTTACTGACAGGCGAACGTAGTCGACCCGGCGGCCAAAGTTGTCGATCAGCTGTTCAGTCATGCGAGGTCTCCCTGAGGCTGGTGTCCCAGCGGCTGGCATCTTGTTGATCGGAGTCGCGCTCGGCCACCCAGTAGTCGCCGCTGGCGGTCTGCTCTTTTTTCCAGAAGGGTGCCCGGGTCTTGAGATAGTCCATCAGAAAATCGCAGGCCAGAAAGGCGTCACGGCGATGGGCGCTGGCCACTATCACCAGCACGATAGGATCGCCCGGCGCCAGCCGTCCCACGCGATGGATGATGCGCACCGCCTGCAGCGGCCAGCGCGACTCGGCGTCGGCGACGATGTCCGCCAAGGCCTTTTCGGTCATGCCCGGATAGTGCTCGAGGGTCAGACCCTGCACGTCGGGCCGCTCGTTGAAGTCGCGCACCAGGCCGGTGAAGCTGACTACCGCGCCGATGTCGCGGCGCCCCTTGAGCAGGGCGCGCTGTTCGGCGCCCGCGTCAAAGGCTTCGTGCTGCACGTGGATCATGCCTAGCCTCCGGTCACCGGGGGAAAGAAGGCGACTTCGTCGTCGTGGGTCAGCGGCGTGGCATCGCTGGCCATGCTCTGATTGACCGCGCACAGCAGGCGCCTGTCGTCGAGCTGCTCAAAGCGCTTGTCCTGAGCCTTCAGCGCCGCCTTGAGGCCGGCCACGTCGGCGCTGGCCAGCTCGTCGAAAGGCACCGCCAGCTCGCCGGTGCCGAGGCGTTCGCGCAGCTCGGCCAGGCACTTGACCCGCACGCTGGGCACCTCGTCGCTGGCCAGGGATAGCGACATGCGCCCCACTTCGGCGCTGGGAGCAACAAGAGGCGCTGGCTGGCTGGGGTGGGTGTCCGCACGGCTGTAGTCGCCGGAGACGCCGCCGCTCTTGGTGTCCAGGTGGATGTCGCCGATCTGCATGTCCTTGTCGACGGCCTTGCACATGTCGTAGAGGGTGAGGCAGGCCACCGATACCGCGGTGAGCGCCTCCATTTCCACGCCGGTGCGACCGTTGAGTCGGCAGGTGGCATAGACGCGCACGCAGGCGGCGGCGCTGTCGAGCTGAAAGTCGACGCTGACCTTTGACAAGGGCAAGGCGTGACACAGCGGAATCAGCTCGTGGGTGCGCTTGGCGGCCTGTATGCCGGCAATGCGCGCCGTGGCCAGCACATCGCCCTTGGGCAAACCGCCTTCACCCAGCAGCGCCAGAGTCTCGGGGCGCATGCGAATGCAGCCCGAGGCGCTGGCCTCGCGTCGGCTTTCGGGCTTGTCCGCCACGTCGACCATGTGGGCGGCACCGCGGGCGTCCAGGTGAGTCAGGCTCATGATAGGCACCTCATGGGTAATATCCGAGAAGTTGGATGGTGACCGGCGCACCAGGTTCGACCCGGTCGCATTCGGGGCCGATCTCGATCAGGCAGTCGGCCAGCGCCATGGACGACAGAATGCCGGACCCCTGCGGACCGCTTTCGCGCACCCGCAGCCGGCCCTTGTCGTCGCTGTAGTGGACGCCGCGCACAAAGTCGGTGCGCCCCCGCCGACTGATGATGGCGTCATCGGCCAGCGCCGTTCGCCGCGGCGGCAACCCCTGCGCTGCCGGCTGCCCTTGCAAGCGCGCCAGCAGCGGCGCGGCAAACTGCAAAAAGGTGACCATGGCCGCCACCGGATTGCCGGGCAGGCCGAGAAACGCCGTCCTGCGCGGCCCCAGCTGGCCGCAGGCCAGCGGCTTGCCGGGCTTCAAGGCCAGCCGCCAGAAAGCCACTA
>DATHXP010000232.1:0-3496 GCA_035459605.1 Halomonas sp.
CGGCGGTCAGCGACAAGAGGGTCTGCCACTCGGTCTCGCAGCCCGCCTCCCGGGCTGCCTGCCGAGCACCCCGGGCGTCGGGCGAATAGCCCAGCCGCTGCTGCACCCGCCGTCGCGACGCCTCGCTGGCATCGATGGCGCCCAGCAGCTGCGTCTTGGACTTGGCAATGCGCTGCAGCGCGTCGCCGTCGGGCTGGCCGGCGATCAGCTGGGTCTGCTCATCGCCGAAGAGTTCAAGCAGCGCCTCCAGGCGGATCCGCTGCTCTTCCAGGTGGCGTAATAGGCTCATGCCTGGCGGTCCGCGTCGTCCAGCAGCTCCCGAGCGCTGGCAATCAGGCCGTCGGCGATGCGCTCGGCCTGAATCTCCAGGCGCCCTTCGCGGATGGCTTCTTTCAGCGCCTCTACGCGCAGCGTGTCGATATCCTGACTGGCGTCGGTGGTGCTGCGGCTCAGATGCGTCATGGCGGAAGGTGCGGTATCCGGCCGGCGCGGGCTGCTGGCGCCCTGGGTGCGGTCGGCGTCGTGGCGCTCGGCGGGACCGGTTCGGGTCAGCGGGTGATGAGGGTTGATTTTCACGGTGTAGGCCTCGTGATCGATGCGATGCGTTATCCGAAATAACGGCCGCGCGATCGATAACTTTAGGACTTTCGAGGTCAGTCTGGCCGCTACGGGCTCAGTTGTCCACGGCCACGCGGCCCGTGCCGATCACGGTGCCCTCCAGGATTCGGCGGTCGGGCAGTCTGGCGCGCACCCGGTCTCCCCGCCCGCCGGCATCCAGGGCCCGGGCGTCACGCAGCGCCCTGAAGCCGCGGCCGCTGGCCTCTAGCACTACCGCTTCGCCGCGCTCCACCAGGGTCGGCGCCTGCAGGTGGTGCTTCTGCAGCGTCAGGCCGGGGGCCAGGCGCCGGGTGGCCTCTCGGCCCACGGCGCTGTCCGCCGACAGCAGAGTGCCGTGGGGCAGGCGGGTCAGGTCGCCGCGGCGCTCGACCAGCTGATCCCTGCGCAGAATCTCGCCGCGCTCGACGCTATCGCCAATTTCCAGATAGGTGCCGGTCACCTGAACGCTGGCCTGCAGATAGCGCACCTGGCGCCCCGAAGCGCCGCAGCGAACGCCGACCGATACGCGGCTGCGCAGCTCGGCGTCCGGATTGGGCAGGAAGGGCTGCGGGTTGTCGCAGGCGGACATTCGGGCGCTGGGCGGGGCAATCTCGATGGTCACCTCGTCGCCAAGCGACTGCATCCGCTGGTACAGAAAGGCGTGCGCCCGTTCCAGCAGCGCGGCGTCATCGGCGGCGGCGCCGGCCGGCAGCGGGGCGGACAGCGCAAGGGCCAGCAGCAGGGCGCTCAGGCGCTGCGCGATGGCGGCGCAGCGGGGCGATATCACAGCATAAAATCGTCGTGTCAGGCGCATGGTAGGCTCGATTGTAATTTGCCATTCGGCCGTGCAGCCTTGGAAATAGCGCCATGAAGCACGGCTGTTCGTGCCTTTGTCATGACAGCGCCCGGCGTATGCTCCAACGTCGACACAAGCCGTTTGCGGGGAGCGTGGGATGATTGACCGGCTCGAGGCCTCGTTGCACTACCATCAGCAGGCGCTAAGCCTGCGCCAGGAGCGCCAGAAGGTGCTGGCCAGCAATATTGCCAATGCCGATACGCCCGGCTACAAGGCGCGCGATATGGACTTTGCCAGCGCGCTCGACCAGGCCGTCAAGCACGGTCGGGGCGGCGGCGGGCTGGCACTGACGCAAACCTCCGAGCGGCATCTGGCCGGCCAGGGGCGCTCGGAGCTATCCCGCGAGCTGCTGTATCGCGTGCCCGACCAGCCCAGCCTTGACGGCAACACTGTCGATATGGATCGCGAGCGCACCCAGTTTGCCGATAACTCGGTGCGCTATCAGTCGGCGTTGAGCATTCTCAACAGCCGTATCCAGGGCCTCAAGAAGGCCATGCAGCCCGAATAACCCAGGAGTTTGCCCGTGTCGATGTTCTCCATCTTCGAGATTTCCGGGTCGGCGATGAGCGCCCAGTCCCAGCGCATGAACGTTACCGCCAGCAACCTGGCCAACGCCGACAGCGTGGCGGGGCCCGACGGTGAAGCCTATCGCGCCAGGCAGGTGGTGTTCGAGACCCGCGCCCAGTCGCGGGAGGGTATCGGCGGCGTCGGGGTGCGCGAGGTGGTCGACGATCCTTCGCCCATGCGCATGGAGTACCGCCCCGGGCATCCCCTGGCCGACGAGCAGGGCTACGTCAGCATGCCCAACGTCGACCCGGTGGCTGAAATGGTCAACATGATTTCCGCCTCGCGCTCCTACCAGGCCAACGTCGAGGTCATGAATACCAACAAGCAGCTGATGCTCAAGACGCTGACGCTGGGTGAGGGATAAGCACATGGCAACTACCATCGAGAGCAGCGTGACCGGCGCCGTGAATGCCGGCGGCCCTTCCTCGGCCCAGGCCGGGAGCCAGTCTGACGAGCTGCGCGACAACTTCATGACCATGCTGGTGGCACAGCTCCAGAACCAGGATCCGCTGGACCCCATGGACAACAACGAGATGACGTCTCAGCTGGCGCAGATCAATGCCGTCAGCGGGATCGAGGATCTCAACGCGACGCTGAAGGGCATCGGCACGCAGATCGATGCCGGCCAGGCGCTGGAGGCCGCCGGCCTGATCGGCCAGGGCGTGATGGTGCCGGGGGACCGCGTCCTGGTAGGCAGCGATGACGAAGGCAGGGTGTCAACCACGCCGTTCGGCATTGAGCTTGACGCCCCGGCCGACAACGTCACGGTGACCATCAGCGACGCCGGCGGGCAGGTGGTGCGCCGCTATGACATCGGCCCCGTGGAGGCCGGAGTGTCCTCTTTCCAGTGGCCGGGTGATACCAGCGGCGGAGAAAATGCCCCGGATGGCGCCTACCGGGTCAGCGTCGAGGCCGTTCAGGGGGATCGCACCCTGAGCGCAGAAACGCTCAACTACGCGATGGTCAACGCCATCACCCCGGCCGACCAGGATGGCGGCTTCCTGCTCGACCTGGGCGGCGTGCAGGGCCAGGTCGGCCTGGCCGACATCAGGCAGATTTTGTAGCCGCGGCCAGGTCAAGACGGTACAGCGCACCACTATTCAGAGGGAAAATGACATGGGTTTTTCGCAAGCACTCAGCGGTCTCAACGCCGCCGCCACCAGCCTGGACGTCCAGGGCAACAACATCGCCAACTCCCAGACCGTCGGCTTCAAGAGCAGCGGCGCGCAGTTTGCCGACGTCTTCGCCAACTCGAAGGTCGGCCTGGGGACACGCGTCTCGACGATCCTGCAGGACTTCACCGGCGGCAACCTGGAGTCCACCGGCCGGGGGCTGGACCTGGCCATCAGCGGCGACGGCTTCTTCCGCTTTCAAAATCCCAGCGGCGAAGTGGTCTATTCGCGCAACGGCCAGCTCTCCATGACGCCGGAGGGGCTTCTGCAGAACGCCCAGGGCGCGCGCATCATGGGCTACGGC
>DATHXP010000233.1:0-1846 GCA_035459605.1 Halomonas sp.
ACCCCGATCCCGCGCACCCTGGCCATGAGCGCCTACGCCGACCTCGACGTCTCGGTGATCGACGAGCTGCCCCCCGGCCGCACCCCGGTCAAGACCGTGGCGATGCCCGACGAGCGCCGCCCCGAGGTGGTCGAGCGCATCCGAAGCGCCTGCGCCGACGGCCGCCAGGCCTACTGGGTGTGCACCCTGATCGAGGAGTCCGAAGCCCTGCAGTGCCAGGCCGCCGAGGCCACCCGCGACGAACTGGCAGAGAGCCTGCCGGAGCTGAACATCGGCCTGGTACACGGGCGCATGAAAGCCGCCGACAAGGCCGCGGTGATGGACGCCTTCAAGGAGGGCGACCTGGACCTGCTGGTCGCCACCACGGTGATCGAAGTCGGCGTCGACGTGGCCAACGCCAGCCTGATGATCATCGAGAACCCCGAGCGCCTGGGGCTCTCCCAACTGCACCAGCTGCGCGGCCGCGTCGGACGCGGCGCCATCGCCAGCTTCTGCGTGCTGCTCTATCATCCGCCGCTGTCCCAGCACTCCAGGCGACGCCTCAGCGTGATGCGCGAGACCAACGACGGCTTTCGCATCGCCGAAGAAGACCTCGCCATCCGCGGCCCCGGCGAAGTCCTCGGCACCCGCCAGACCGGCCTGGCCCAGATGAAGGTCGCCGACCTGGAGCGCGACGCCGACCTGCTCAGCCGCGTCACCCCGCTGGCCGACGCCCTGCTCGCCCAGCACCCCGACGCCAGCCGGCCGCTCATTCGCCGCTGGCTCGGCGAGCAAGCCAGCCGCTACGGGCAGGTGTAACGCCCGCCGAAGACTGCATCGCAACATTCGGGCGCCTGGCGGCGCCGGTCGCGCAGCAGAGCTGCCCTCCTACCAGTCAGGTGCCACCGCTCAGGGTGTTGTAAGAGGGATGCTGTGCACCGCGACACCGCCGCGCAGCGGCGGCAGTGGGATTGAGTATCGATACGGGTATGGCGGTCACAAACGAGGAGGCCCGAACTTGAATATCGACAGGCTAAAAACCGACTTCTCTCTGGTGCCTGACGGCAAGAACGATGGCTATCTCGCCATCGAAGCGATACAAGGCGACATAGCCGCTATTGCCAAAATCGATCAGCCATTCCTTGTACTCTGGCTCCATGCCATCGACCGGACGGCCAGCATGGGGTTGATGCGCGAGAATCCTGACTCCCGTGCGGATCGCTTGCACCGCCCGGCGGGCAGCGTCTGGGTTCTCTGGAGCAAGGAAGCGATAGAGACGCTGCACATCGGCCAGCGCGGCCGGCGTCCATCTCAGGGATGGCAAGCTGGCATCTCCACGTCCTCGCCTGCCTCAAGCTTGGCAAGCCAGGCATCCGCCTCCTCAAGCGTCAGATGCAGGCCGTTGCGCTGGTAGTCTTCCCAGACATTGAACGCGTCTTTTTTATACGCCTCGCGCTTTTCCTCTCGCTCGACATACTGCGCGATAGCCTCTCGCATGATCCAATGCGGCGAACGCCGGCGCTCGGTGGCCAGGTTTTTCACTCGGCTTTTCAGATCATCATCAAGCTTTATGGATGTCGGTGTAGCCATGCGCTAGCCTCCACAGCAATAGGTAATACTTTTCACTACTGTAGACCTGGTTGCTCTAGCTGTCGACGGATGGGGCGTTCACGGGATGACCAAAGCCAGCTTACAAAAAGCCATACGATTGATTATAAAAGGGTCTCGGCCTAATCTCAGAAGGCTCTGCCCAATCCAATAGCGACAACTATCCCACGGGAGAACGCCATGACTGCTTCCCACCTCAAGCCGCTGGCCGCGGCGCTGCTGCTGAGCCCGCTGCTGCTGGGCGCGGCCCAGGCCGCCA
>DATHXP010000234.1:0-2192 GCA_035459605.1 Halomonas sp.
GCCAGCCCCCACTATCTGCAGCCCGCGCCCAAGCGCACGGCCTCGGTGCCGCTGGCGGGCCAGGGCCAGACGGTCATCGTCACCGCGGTGGATGAGCGCCAGGGCGAGGTCATCGGAACCCGCAGCGGCAGCGCCATGTCGACCTCGACCATCATCGTCGACCCCAAGCAGCTGAGCGCCGCCCTGCAGGCCGAGGCCGAGCGCGCCGTGCGCGACATGGGCTTCACGCCCAGCGCCAGCGGCCCGGCCGACAGCCCGCGCCTGACGCTGACCCTGGCCCAGCTTGGCTACAAGCGCGGTGACAGCCAGGCGCTGGTGGATGAAGCCAAGCTTCAGGCGGTGCTGGTGGCCGAGGCCGTCAACGCCGGCACCACCTACACCGGCACCTATACCGCCACCCGCAGCCAGCAATATGCAATCGGAATAAGGCCGAGCAAGAAAAGCAACCTGGCGATGATCGAGACGCTGCTGGCCGATGCCTTGAACCGCGCCTTCAGCGATCCGGAGCTGGCGCAGCTGCTGGCGCGCTAGGCAATTTCAGACAAAGCCGGGTCTTTACTTTTCCCTGAGGCCTTTGCAGTAGTCCTTGTCTTCGAGCGCCGAGGTGAACAGCAGGTAGTCGGCGGCGCGGCGACCGGGCAGGCCGTCGGGCAGATAGCTGCTCGGGTCGCTATCGCCGTCGACCATCACCATCAGCACGCTAACGCTGGGCAGCGCCAGCCAGCGCGGAATGCCCAGGTCGGGGCGCGCATGGATGCCGCCGGTGAGCATGACGCCGACGCGCCCGGGCACGGCGTAGCGCTCAAGAACAGCCGCCATCTGCTGATCGCGCGCCAGCTGCACCTGACGCATGCTATCCAGCGAGTCGCGCGGCAGCTGCCCGCAGTGGCTCTCGTACAAAAGCTCGCGCATGCGCTCGGCGTGGGCCTCCCCCAGCTCCCCCTGAGCGGCCCCTTCGCGGTAGGCCCGGCGCTGCTCGTCGCGGGTCAGATCCGCCGCGGCCACGGCGCCGGCCGTGTCCAGCGCCGTAGCGACCACCTCGGCGTAGAGCGACCAGGGCCAGCGCGGATTCCACTCCAGGGCCTCGGGCGTGACGCTCTTGCCCTTGCCCAGCGCGCTGTCAAACAGAGGCTGCTGATCGTGGGTGGCCATCTCCAGCGCCACGGCGCCCAGCGCTTGCCGTTCGGCCAGCGCCGAGATCCAGCGCTTCTGAATGCGATGATGCTCGGGATGGTCGTGCTGTTCGCCCAGCAGCAGCCAGCCCCCCGCCGGCAGCCGCTCGAACAGCGCTTCACGGCTGATAAAGCGCGCCTCCTGGACGGACCACAGGCGCCCCTCAAGCGGATGGACATCATCCGCCCCCGCCCAGGAGCTGACCAGCAGCAACAACACTATGACAAGAGATTTCATTGTATCGGCGCCCGGTATCCAAGTCGCTGCGCAAGCTGACGCTTTTCAGCGGCTTGGCCTGTTCGGGCGACAGCCCGACGGGAGCGAAAAGCCCGCAGCTATGGAGCTGGTTCGTCTTGCTTTCCCCCGCAGGGTTTACACCCAGAGCCATGTCGATTATCTGGCCGAGGTAATAATATCGGCGTTCAGGCAGCGCGAGCAGCTGGGCGGATATAAGATAGTTTCCGGCCCTGAAGTGCTTCGGCACTTTTCGGCCCGGCTTGAACCTATTGACAAGTAGAAAATCAGGCCGGCTGGCACTATGAATTCAACTGTCCGTACTTTTAAAAATCAGGTTATGCGCACGCCACATGCAGGGAAATATGTCCCGGCAAAAGAAAGGAATAGCATTAGGCTTTAATCCACTTTGTTTGCAGATCATGGTGGTACCAGATCCAGAAAAACAGTACCATCAGCGCCCCGGCCTGGTGGATCACCCCTGTTATGATTTCCACATGAGTGATTACCGTTAAAATGCCAAGCACGTACTGTGTCAAAACCATACCGAGCAGCATGCGGGCCTTTTGTACGATTACTTGACTGAAATCAGCTCTATGATTTTTCCACCAGAAGATGGCTGTGGCTACGGCAAGCAGTGTTCCCAATATACGATGCATCCACTGTACCGTTCCGGGATTCTCTGCCAGATTCAATACCGCCGGCTTCAATGTCCACGCCTCCCGGGGAAGCCAGTCTCCATTCATGGTTGGAAAGGTATTGTATATATATCCCGCATCAAGCCC
>DATHXP010000235.1:0-2499 GCA_035459605.1 Halomonas sp.
TCAACGTTTTCAACTATCTGACCTTGAGAATGATACTCGGCACGCTGACGGCGCTGATCCTCAGCCTGTGGCTGGGGCCGATCGTCATTCGTCGCCTGGTCGAGGGCCAGATCGGTCAGGCGGTGCGCGATGACGGCCCCCAGTCCCACCTGTCGAAGGCCGGCACGCCGACCATGGGCGGGGCCATGATCCTGATGGCCATCGCCGTGAGCACCCTGCTGTGGGGCGATTTGCGCAATTACTATGTGTGGATCGTGCTGGCCGTCACTCTGGGCTTTGGCGCCATTGGCTGGGTCGACGACTACCGCAAGGTGGTGGAGAAGAATCCGCGCGGGCTGCCGGCGCGCTGGAAGTACCTGTGGCAGTCGCTGCTCGGGCTGGGTGCCGCCGTCGTGCTCTATATGACGGCGTCGTCGCCGGTGGAAACCGGCCTGATCGTGCCGCTGTTCAAGGGGGTCATGCTGCCGCTGGGCCTGTTCTATGTGGTGCTGAGCTATCTCGTCATCGTCGGCAGCTCCAACGCGGTGAACCTTACCGACGGCCTGGATGGCCTGGCGATCATGCCCACGGTGCTGGTGGCCATGGGGCTGGCGGTATTTGCCTACGCCAGCGGCAACGCGGTATTTGCCGAGTATCTGCAGATCCCCATGATTCCCGGCGCCGGTGAGCTTGCCGTTTTCTGCGCCACCATTGCCGGCGCGGGTCTGGGGTTTTTATGGTTCAACACCTATCCCGCCCAGGTGTTCATGGGCGATGTCGGCTCGCTGGCGCTGGGAGCCGCCCTTGGCGTGGTGGCGGTGATCGTGCGCCAGGAAATCATCCTGTTCGTGATGGGCGGCGTCTTTGTCATGGAGACCGTCTCGGTGATTCTGCAGGTGGCCTCCTACAAGATGACCGGGCGGCGCATCTTCCGCATGGCGCCGCTGCACCACCATTACGAACTGAAGGGCTGGCCCGAACCCCGGGTGATCGTGCGCTTCTGGATCATCACCGTGGTGCTGGTGCTGCTGGGGCTTGCCACGCTGAAGATTCGCTGAGTTTTGCCGGCGGCCAACACACGAGGATGGCTTGATGAGCAAGGTGCCTGAAGGAATGACCCTGGTCGTCGGTCTGGGTATCTCCGGACGCGCCATCTGCCGCCACCTCAGGCGCCAGTCGCGTCCTTTCATGGTGGCCGACACTCGCGCCGCGCCCCCCGGGCTCGACGCCTTTCAGCGCGACTTTCCCGGCGTGGCGGTCCACTGCGGAGCGCTTGCTGCGCTCGACATGCGCCAGGCCGAGGAAATCGTGCTGAGCCCCGGCGTCTCGCCGGATGATCCCGGGCTGGCGCGCTTGAAGCATGGCGCTGGCGGTCCGGCCATCATCGGCGAGATGGCGCTCTTCGCTCGGGCCTGCCAGGCGCCGATTGCCGCCATCACCGGCTCCAACGCCAAGTCCAGCGTGACCACGCTGCTGGGCGAGATGGCCGCCGAAGCCGGCCTGCGCGTTGCGGTGGGCGGCAACCTGGGCACGCCGGCGCTGGACCTTTTGCACGCCATGCCGGATGCCCAGCTGTTCGTGCTTGAGCTGTCGAGCTTTCAGCTCGAGACCACGCCGGCGCTTGGCGCCGACAGCGTCGCCTTCCTGAACCTCAGCGAAGACCATCTGGACCGCCACGGCGACATGCACGGCTACCGCCGCGCCAAGCGTCGAATCTTTGCCGGCGCGCGCCACGCGCTGGTCAACGGCGAGGACGCCATGACCTGGCCGGATACCCAAGTGCCGACGGTCGAGCGCTTCACTACCCTGCCCCCCGGCCCCGGCGAGTGGGGCATTGCCGAGCGTGACGGCACTGCCTGGCTGATGCACGGCAGCGAGCCCCTGATGCCGGCGGCGTCGGTGCGTGCGCCGGGGCGGCACAGTCAGGCCAACGCGCTGGCGGCGCTGGCCATGGGGCACCATCTCGGCCTGCCGCTGCCCGCCATGCGGCGAGTGGTTGAGCGCTTCGCCGGTCTGCCGCACCGCTGCGAGCTGGTGGCCGAGCGCGGCGGTGTGCGCTGGATCAACGACTCCAAGGGCACCAATGTGGGGGCCACGCTCGCCGCGATTGCCGGTATCGGACCGACCCTGGGGGGGCGTCTGGTGCTTCTGGCCGGCGGCGATGGCAAGGGGGCCGACTTCACTCCGCTGGTCGAGCCGCTGGCGACCTACGGGCGTGAGGCCATCGTCTTCGGGCGCGATGCCGATCGCTTGGAAGTCGCGCTCGGGCAGAGCCTGCCGGTGACCCGGGTCGCCGACCTTGCCGCCGCGTTGCGGCGTGCATCTGAGGTTGCACAGCCCGGTGACGGCGTGCTGCTGTCGCCGGCCTGCGCGAGCCTCGATCAATTCCCCAACTATCAAATTCGCGGAGACGCCTTTCGCGACGGCGTGACGCGGCTGCTGAGCGAGGTCGCCCTGTGAGCCGTCTGCAGCGTCTGCGCCGGGCGCTTTCCACCGCCCAGGCGCCCTTCGATGGCTGGC
>DATHXP010000236.1:0-1811 GCA_035459605.1 Halomonas sp.
CACCGACGCCATGCGCACCCTGACCCCGCAGATCCGCATGGACCAGGACGAGTCCGACCTGATCCTGATCGACCTGGGCCACGGCAGGAACCGCCTGGGCGGCTCGGCGCTGGCCCAGGTCTACGGCCAGGTGGGCGATGACTGTCCCGATCTCGACGATCCCGAAGACCTCAAGGCGTTTTTCGCGGTGATCCAGGGGCTGAACGCCGACGGCAAGCTGCTGGCCTACCACGACCGCAGCGACGGCGGCCTGCTGGTCACCCTGCTGGAGATGGCCTTCGCCGCCCACGGCGGCCTGGAGATCAAGCTCGACTGGCTGATCGACGAGCATACCGAAGCCGTGGATGCGCTGTTCGCCGAGGAGCTCGGCGCGGTGATTCAGGTCTCGCGCGAGCATACCGAAGAGGTGCTGGCGCAGTTTGCCGCCGCGGGGCTTGAGACCTGCGGCGTGATTGCCCGGCCGCGCTATGACGACCAGATCCGCGTGACCCTGTTCGAGACCCCGCTGCTGGAAGTGTCGCGGCTGCTGACCCAGCGCACCTGGGCCGAGACCAGCTATCGCCTGCAGGCGCTGCGCGACAACGCCGAGTGCGCCAAGAGCGAGTTCAACGGCCTGCTGGACGGGCGCGATCCGGGACTGTCGGCGGCGCCGAGCTTCGACGTCGACGAGGACATCAGCGCGCCCTTTATCAACGCCAGCCGCCCTAGCGTGGCGGTGCTGCGTGAGCAGGGCGTCAACGGCCATCTCGAGATGGCCTGGGCCTTCGACCACGCCGGCTTCGAGGCGGTGGATGTGCACATGAGCGACATCCTCGCAGGCCGCGTCAGCCTGGCCGACTTCAAGGGGCTGGTCGCCTGCGGCGGTTTCTCCTACGGCGACGTGCTGGGCGCCGGCGGCGGCTGGGCCAAGTCGATCCTGTTCAACCCGCGGGCGCGGGACGAGTTTGCCGGCTTCTTCGCGCGCCAGGACAGCTTCAGCCTGGGCGTGTGCAACGGCTGTCAGATGCTGTCGCAGCTCACCGAACTGATTCCCGGCACCGAGGCCTGGCCGCGCTTCATACGTAACGAATCCGAGCAGTTCGAGTCGCGGGTGGCCATGGTGCGGGTGGAGGAGAGCCCTTCGATACTGCTCGCGGGAATGGAGGGCTCGCTGCTGCCGATCGCCGTGGCCCACGGCGAAGGGCGCGCCGAGTTTCGCGATACGGCGCACCTGCGCAGTATCCAGGGCGGCGGCCAGGTGGCGCTGCGCTACGTCGACAACTACGGCCAGGCCACCACGCGCTACCCGGCCAACCCCAACGGTTCGCCCTCGGGCATCACCGGCCTGACCACCCCAGACGGCCGCGTCACCATCATGATGCCGCACCCCGAGCGGGTGGTGCGGGCGGTAACCAACTCCTGGCGGCCGGAGGAGTGGACCCGGGACGGCGCCTGGATGCGGCTGTTTCGCAACGCGCGTGCCTGGCTGAGCTAACGCCGCCGCCGCGCGATTTGACGCCATGGTCCTCTGTGGGAGGGCAGTTCTGCTGCGCGACCGGCGCCGTCAGGCGCTTCGGGTGGTCGCGATGTGCAGCGGTCTCTTGCCGTCGCTGCGCGACGGTGTCGCGATGCAAGCATCCCTCTTACGAAAACCGGGTCTGTGTCCTCGCTGCCGCTGCGCGATTTGACGCCATGGTCCTCTGTGGGAGGGCAGTTCTGCTGCGCGACCGGCGCCGTCAGGCGCTTCGGGTGGTCGCGATGTATAGCGGTCTCTTGCCGTCGCTGCGCGACGGTGTCGCGATGCAAGCATTTCTCCTACAAAACCGGGTCTG
>DATHXP010000237.1:0-9536 GCA_035459605.1 Halomonas sp.
GCCAGAAGCTTCCTGCTGGACACCTACGGCGAGTCCGTTGCCGTGCACAGCCGGCTGTTCCCGAGCCTGGACAGCCTGCTCGACGCCTGGCAGGCAGCCGACCGGCCCTGGGGCATCGTGACCAACAAGCCGCGCCGCTACGCCGAACCGCTGATTGAAGCCTTGCGGCTCAGCCCCGGCGTGCTGCTGTGCGCCGACGATCTGCCGGTCAAGAAGCCCCACCCCGAGCCGCTGCTGGAGGCCGCGCGACGGCTTGAGGTCACGCCAGCGGGCTGCTGGTATATCGGCGATCATCTGCGCGACATCCAGGCCAGCCGCGCCGCCGGCATGCCGGCCATCGCCGTGGCCTACGGCTATCTGGAAGACCCCCGCGAAGCGCTGCAGTGGCAGGCGGATCGCTGCTTCGATACGTCCGAGGCGCTGTCGGCACATCTGTTGGACCTGCTGGCGCTCGAAGTTCAAGATTGAGTAAAGCTGCGCTACTGCCTGGGCGGCTGGGCGTCGAAGCGTTCGCCGCTGTGGCCGCGGCTGTCCGGGCCCATCAGCCACAGATAGGTCGGCATGATCTCTTCCGGCGTGCGCAGCGTCATGGGGTCTTCCCCCGGGTAGGCCGACTGGCGCATGGCCGTGCGGGTCGCACCGGGGTTGAGCGTATTGACCCGCAGCGTGCCGAGATGTTCGACCTCATCGGCGAGCACTTCGCTGAATCCTTCGGTGGCGAACTTTGACACCGCGTAGGCCCCCCAGTAGGCGCGCCCCTTGCGACCCACCGATGACGAAGTGAAGATTACCGAGGCGTCCTTGGAGGCCTGCAGGAGCGGCAGCAGCGCCTGGGTCATCCAGACCGGGCCGTTGATGTTGACCTGCATGACCTTTGCCCACAGCTCCGGGTTGTACTGCTCGAACGGCGTGATGCGTCCCAGCAGGCCGGCGTTGTGCAGAATGCCGTCCAGGCGACCGAATTCCTTGTGCAGGGTCTCGGCCATGTCATGGTAGTCCTTGAGACTGGCGCCTTCGAAGTTCAGCGGAAAGATGGCCGGCTGCGCCAGGCCTTCCGCCTCGATGGCATCGTAGGTGGCTTCCAGCTTGGCGATGGTACGCCCCAGCAGAATTACGGTGGCGCCGTGGCGCGCATACTCCAGCGCCGCGCAGCGGCCAATGCCGTCGCCGGCGCCGGTGACCAGAATGACGCGCCCCGCCAGCAGGTCTGGTGGTGCCTTATAGTCGATCTTGCAGGTCATTATTACTCCTGAGGTTATTGGCCTGACTGCCGGACGAAATCCTCGGCAAGCCCCGCCGCGGTGCTGTCGGGGTACTCATCGCGAACCCGGTCCAGCAATTCCCGGCTGGCGTCCGGCTCGCCCTGGCGCGCTTTCAACAGGCCCAGCTTGTAGATCGCATCGGGAACCTTGCTGCTCTGAGGATAGGCGTCGATGACGCGCTGGAATGATTGGTCCGCCCTGTCCAGCTCCGACTTGGCGGCATACAGCTCGCCCAGCCAGTAGTGCCCATTGGCCGCCAGCCCAGCGTCGGGGTAGTCGGCGACAAAGCGTTCGAAGGCGCTGATGGCGGCGTCGAATTCACGCTCCTGAACCTTGGCAAAGGCTGACTGATAAGCCTCTTTTGCAGCGGCACTGCTGGTGGCGGGCGTCTGCTCCGGCCTGCTGCTCGCTTCGCGGGCGGCTTCACCGGCCGTTTCGCTGACGGACTCGCTGGCCGGCGCCGGCCCGGCCGAAGAATCGCCCCCGCTGCTCTCAATTGCCCCAAGGCGAGCGTCCAGGTCCATGTACTGCTGCCGACTCTGCTTGCGCAGCTGATCGAGCTGATAGCGGAGCTCCTCGACCTGGCCGCGCAGCTGACGAATGGTTTCCTGATTGCTCTGGACCTCATTGAACAGGGCCAGGCTCCCGCCCGCCTCCTCGCGCGTGGCGGCACGCTCATAGAAGCTGCTGGCCGTGTCGGTCAGGTCATCGACCCGCAGCTGCTGGGCAAACAGATTGCCGGCCAGCACAAACGGCGCCCCCAGGGCACCGACCGCCAACAGACGTTTAGCACGCTGTCGCATCAATGACTCCCGCGTCGCGATTGGACGTCGACTCAGTAAGCAAAAATTACCCGACGGTTCCGGGCGTGCGCTTCCTCGGTATGGCCGCGAGCCGCAAGGCGCTCTTCGCCGTAGCTGACCACTTCCAGCTGGGATGGCGACACACCCTGCACGTTCAGATAGCGCTTGACCGCATTGGCACGGCGCTCACCCAGCGCCAGGTTGTATTCACGGGTGCCGCGCTCATCGGTATGGCCCTGAAGCACAACGCTGGTGCCCGGATTGGCGCTCAGGAAGCGCACGTGGGACTCGAGCACAGGCTCGAACTCGGGGCGAATGGTGTCGCTGTCGAAGGCAAAGTAGATGGTGCGCTCGTCCGGGATCCGCGAGCCCACCATCTGGCCGGCACCGGAACCCAGCCCGCTGCCGCTGACCTGGCCGCTGCCATAGCCGCTGGTACCGGTACCTCCGGCACCGGCACCCGCGGCGGAGCCATCCTGGGTGCCCCCCGTACTGGAACAACCCGCCACGAAAGCCAACGCTAGGGCGATGGTCAGCGAACGGACGTAAGGCTTGAGCTGCATCGTGAAACTCCTCTAATGAATACGCAGGATACATTCAGTTCAAAAACGGTGACCAGGCAGGATCGCGCACGTCACCTTGGGCCGCTGGCAGGACAAAGGACGCGCGTCCATCCGCCGATACGGCACCCAGCACGCCGTTACCGCCTCGCTGGGTGGCGAAGATTACCATGGTGCCGTTGGGGGCGACACTGGGCGACTCGGCAAACTGACTGTCTCCCAGCTCGACCAGACGGCCGCTGTCCAGATCCTGCCGGGCGACCTGGTAGCCGCGACTGCCGCGATGAATCAGAAACAGCCGCTCACCGTCCGGAGAGAACCGGCCGCGAGCATTGTAGCCGCCGGTAAAGGTGAGCCGCCTGCTTTCGCCGCCGCCGAGATCCTGGCGATAGATCTGCGGGCCGCCGCTGCGATCCGAGGTATAGATCAGGCTGCGCCCATCCGGCGTCCAGGCGGGTTCGGTCTCGATGCTGCTGCTGCTGGTGATCCGCTCGAGGCGCTGGGTGGCAATGTCCATCACGTAGATATCCGGCTGGCCATCCTTCGACAGCGCCATGGCCAGCTTGCGCCCATCCGGTGACCAGGCCGGGGCGCTGTTCAACCCTTCAAACGAGGTCAGCCTAGCACGCCGACCGCTGGCCAGCTCCTGCACATAGATCGACGGGCGCTGGGTCTCGAAGGACACATAGGCCAGTTTCTTGCCGTCCGGCGACCAGGCGGGAGACATGACGGGCTCGTTGGAGGTCAGTATCTCGCGGCTGTTGCGGCCGTCCGCGTCGGCCACGTAGAGCCCGTAGCGCGTGCTGTCCCCCACGCCGCTTGAGGTGACGTAGGCAATGCGCGTGGAGAAGGCGCCGCGAATGCCGGTGATCTCCTCGAACACCTTGTCGCTGATGCGGTGGGCGGCGGCGCGCAGCTGATCCGACGAGGCGCTGATGACCTCGCCGAGCATGCGCGATTCGCCGCCGACGTTGAGCAGCTCGTAGCGGACGCTAACGCCGCCGCCGTCGCGGCTGACCCTGCCGACCACCAGATAGCGCGCGTCGAGCGCCTTCCAGTCGCCGTAGGTGACCTCATCGCTGCTGCTCGGCCGGGCAAACATCGCCCGGCGCTCCAGCGGTGCGAAGTATCCGCTGCGCTCCAGGTCATCGGCAACGATCTGTGCCAGATCCTCGGGCAGGCTCTCGCCGCCGGCAAAGGGCACCACGGCAACGGGCGTCGCCTGCTCGTTGCCGCGGGTGATATCGATGGTCAGGTCGGCCTGGGCCAGCGCGCTGCACATCAGCAGCGCGGCCATCAGCCAGGGTGTGATCAAGGCTCGCATCAGCGTATTTCCCCCGGTCGGAATCGAAGATTGAACTGCCTGAAGTCGCGCTGCACCGACGCGGGCAGCTGGCTCAGTTCGGAGAAGGGGGCGGCGGCCTGCACGGCTTCTTCTACCGAACGGTCGAAGGCGCTGTTCCCACTGCTTTGGGTCACTCGCGCCGCGAACAGTTCACCCGAAGGCCCCAGGGTAACCGCTACCGTCGCTTCGGCACTGTTCATCACGTTAGGTGGAATAACCCAGGCCAGCTCGACGGCGCGCCGTACCAGCGCAATGAATCCAACGGCCGCCTCGCGCCCCTGGGCGGCACCGGCCTCGTCGGCAATGGCCTGCTCGAGGCTGTTCTGCGCAGCCGCAGCCGCAGCGGCTTCTGCTTCGGCTGCGCGCTGACGCTGGGCCTCTGCTTGCGCTTCGGCTTCGCGCCGGGCTGCGGCTTTCGCCTCGGCTTCGCGCCGGGCTGCGGCTTTCGCTTCGGCTTCGCGCCGGGCTGCGGCTTTCGCCTCGGCTTCGCGCCGGGCTTCTGCTTTCGCTTCGGCTTCGCGCCGGGCTTCTGCTTTCGCTTCGGCTTCACGCCGGGCTGCGGCTTGCGCCTCGGCTTCGCGCTGGCGCCGGGCCTGCGCTTCGGCCTGGCGCTGCTGTTCCGCCGCTTCTTTGGCCGCCCGCGCCTTCGCGGCTTCATCAGCCCGGCGCTGAGCCTCGCGTTCGGCGGCCTCGGCCTGTTCACGCTGCTGCTCTGCCTGTCGTTCCCGCTCGGCCTGCTGCTGCTCTTTTATCTGCTGCTGCCGACGCGCTTCGGCTTCCTCGGCGGCTTGCGCTTCGCGCTCGGCCCGCTCCTGCTGCTCCTGCTCTTGCTGCTGCGCCTGCTGGGCCGCAGCCCGAGCCTCTTCGGCGCGCTGCGCGCGATCGGTGACGCTCTCGGTGCTGACCAGGGTTGCCTGCACGATGGCCTGGGGGGGAGCTGCATCGCTGCTGGGAAAGCGCACAGCGCTCACCACCACCACGCCCAGGTGCAGCCCGATAGCCAGCAGCAGCGGCAGCCCATAGCCTTCGCCTCGACGGTGTCTGGCCATCATGATCAGCCTTCGGCGGGTGGCGGTTCGGAAATCAATCCGACATTGGCAACGCCGGCCACCTGCAGCCTTCCCATCAGGGTCACCACCTCTCCGTATGGGACTCTGCGATCGCCACGCACCAGCACCTGGGTGCCCGGATTGCGCTCCATCAGAATGATCACCCGCTGACTCAGCTCATCGAGGCTGACGGCGGTTTCATCGCCGCCAAGGCTTATGTAATACTCGCCGTCCCGGTTCAGCGACACAATGATCGGGTCCTGATCTTCCCTGGAATCGATGGGCTCCGAGGTCACCTGAGGCAAATCAACATCGACGCCCTGGGTCAGCATCGGCGCGGTAATCATGAAGATCACCAGCAGCACCAGCATCACGTCGATGAAGGGCACCACGTTGATCTCGTTCATCGGCTGACGCCGGCCCATCCGGCTAAAAGGTCCCAGCATGGCGTGTCGTCCTCAGTTGTCGTCAGACTCGCCGCGCCCTTGAAGGTTGCGGTGCAGGATCGAATGAAACTCCTCGGCAAAATCTTCGTACTTGCCCAGCAGCCGCGAAGAGTCGGACGACAGCCGATTGTAGAAGATCACCGCCGGAATGGCCGCGAACAGGCCCATGGCGGTAGCGATCAGCGCCTCGGCGATCCACGGTGCCACCGTGGCCAGCGTTGCCTGCTGGGCCATGGAGAGGGACTGGAAGGAGCCCATGATGCCCCACACGGTGCCGAACAGACCGATATAGGGGCTGGCCGATGCCACCGTGGCCAGAAAGACCAGGTGGCGGCTGAGATGATCCTCCTCCCGCGACCAGGCCACTCGCATGCTGCGCTGTACGCCGTCGAGAATGGCCTCGGGGCTGCGAGTGCGCGACAGCAGCCGGTTAAACTCGCGAAAACCGGAACGAAACAGATGCTCGGTGCCCTGCGGCTCCCTGTCCACGGGCTCATCGCGATACAGTTCATTGAGGTCAACACCGGACCAGAAGCGCTCCTCGAAGCGACGGTGCGCCCTGCGCGCCTGGCGCATCATGATGCTGCGCTGGAAGATGATCACCCAGGACAGCACCGACCCCACCAGCAGCAGCAGCATGACAGCCTGCACCACGCCGCTGGCGTTCAGGACAAGGTGGGGAATGGACATCGGTTCGTTCACGGAAAGCCTCTCGTGTCGCTGTCTGCAAGAATTCAGTCGGCGGCCGGCGCCTGGTCATCCAGCACCAGTCCAAAATGAAGCCAGGCCTGCCGCGTTACCGCCCGACCGCGCGCCGTACGCATCATCAGTCCCTGTTGAATCAGATAAGGTTCAATCATGTCTTCGATGGTGTCACGCTCTTCGCCGATGGCGACGGCCAGCGAGTCGACGCCTACCGGCCCGCCGTCGAATTTCTCGATCATGGCCAGCAGCAGGCGCCGGTCCATATGATCCAGGCCGTGATGGTCCACGTGCAGCATGTTCAGGGCGCGGTCGGCAACGTCGGCGCCGATGGCGCCATTGCCACGCATCTCGCTGAAATCACGCACCCGCCTCAACAGACGGTTGGCAATCCGAGGAGTTCCCCTGGAGCGCCGCGCAATTTCATAGGCGCCCTCGCGGTCGCTCTCCACCTTCAGCAGGCGCGCGGAACGTCCGACGATCTCGGTCAGATCGTCGGTGCTGTAGAACTCGAGGCGCTGCACGATGCCGAAGCGATCGCGCAGCGGCGAGGTGAGCAGCCCCGCGCGGGTGGTGGCCCCCACCAGGGTGAACGGCGGCAGATCGAGCTTGATCGAGCGCGCCGCCGGCCCTTCGCCGATCACGATATCCAGCTGGAAATCTTCCATGGCCGGATAGAGCACCTCTTCGATTGCCGGTGCCAGGCGATGAATCTCGTCGATGAACAGCACATCGCCGGGCTGCAGGTTGGTGAGCATGGCGGCCAGGTCGCCGGCACGCTCAAGCACCGGTCCCGAGGTGGACTTCAGGCCCACGCCCATCTCGGCGGCGATGATGTTGGCCAGCGTGGTCTTGCCAAGTCCGGGCGGACCGAACACCAGGGTGTGATCCAGACTCTCGTCGCGACCCCGCGCCGCGCCGATGAAGATTTCCATCTGCTCGCGAACCTGCGGCTGACCGATATAGTCGGCCAGGCGCTTGGGGCGAATGGCATGGTCGAGGCGGGTCTCGCCGTCGCGGACATCACCGGCAATCAGCCGGTCAGACTCCAGCATGCGGCCCTCCCCCTCGCGTCGTAGCGATCCAGTTCATCAGCTGCCCGCCATGCGACGCGCCAGCGCCGCCTTGATCATGGCCTCGGTGGTACCCTCGCCCTCGAGACCGGACAGCATGCGCGTCGCCTCCGCCGGCTTGTAGCCGAGGCTGAGCAGCGCCGCTTCGGCATCGGCCAGGGGCGTCTGTTCCTGCAAGGGTGCCGCTGTCACGCCGCCGCTGGCGCCCTGGGCAGCTGGCTCCCAGTCGGGAAAACGGTCGCGCATCTCGACGATCAGGCGCTCGGCGGTCTTCCTGCCGATGCCCGGCAGCTGCGTCAGCGACTTGATGTCGTCGTCGCGAATGCTGCGCACGAAGGCGTCCTCGTCCATGCCGGAAAGGATCGCCAGCGCCAGCCGCGGCCCCACGCCGTTGACCTTGATCAGCGCGCGAAACAGAGTGCGCTCGCGCTCAGCGGCGAAACCGTACAGCAGGTGGGCGTCATCACGCACCGTCAGATGCGTATACACCACGACCTCATCGCCGACGGCCGGCAAGGCCGCCAGCGTAGTCATGGAAACTTCCAGCTCATAGCCCACCCCGGCCACGTCGACCAGCAGCCAGGGGGGGCGTTTTTCCAACACGATGCCGCGCAGGCGTCCGATCATGGTATCTCGTCCTTGCTGGAGCAACCGACACTGCATGGCCCATGCTCAGGCCGGTATCGGGCCTACTATACTGTTCAGCCAGCGGCCATGCCAGCCATACAAACAGCGTTCGATAATTCGCTGCTGCGTTTCCAAGCCAGATCAGCCGGGCCGGTAGTCTCGCCAGCTGCTGCTGCGCCTGCCGCCGCGCCCATAGCCGCTGCGCGGCACCAGCCCCCGGCGCGAATAGGCGTGGGTCAGGGCGATGGCCAGCGCATCGGCGGCATCGGCCTGGGGTGACTCCGACAGTTCAAGAATCGCGGTAACCATGTGCTGCACCTGGACTTTTTCGGCGGCGCCGGTGCCGGTGACCGCCTGCTTGATCTGGCGCGGGCCATACTCGCTGACCGGCAGGCCATGGTTGGCGGCGCACACGATGGCGCAGCCGCGAGCCTGGCCAAGCTTCAAGGCGGAGTCGGCGTTCTTCGCCATGAACACCTGCTCGATGGCGAACTCGCCGGGGGCGTGGCGGGCAATGATCTCGCTGACGCCCGCGTAGATCTGCGCCAGACGCTGGGCAAGGTCGTCACCCGCGGTGCGGATGCAGCCGCTGGCCACATACCGCGGCGCCGACGCGGCTACGTCGATCACGCCATAGCCGGTAATCCGCGACCCCGGATCGATCCCGAGAATCAGCACGGCGTCCGCTCGGCATTGTTCATTCGTCGGCTCCGCTATTCATTGCTTCTATGACAGCGTCGCTGAAATCCGCGTTGGTCACGACGTTCTGAACGTCGTCAAGTTCTTCCAGATGATCGACGAGGGCAACCAGCCGTTGCCCGAGCTCGATATCCTCAATCAGCGTATAGGTTTCAGGAAACAGGCCCACTTCGGATTCGTCAGGGGTAATGCTGGCCGCTTCAAGCGCGTCTCTGACCGCACCAAAGGCGTCCGGGGTGGTGACGACCTCCAGGCGGCCATCCTCGAGGGTTTCGATATCCTCGGGGCCTGCCTCGAGCGTCGCTTCCATGGCCGTCTCTTCGCTGATCTTTTTTGGCAGCGTCAGTCGCCCCTGGCGGTGGAACATGAAGGCCACCGAGCCGGACGTGCCCAGGTTGCCGCCGTGCTTGTTGAAGGCGTGACGCACCTCGGAGACGGTGCGGTTGCGATTGTCGGTCATGGTCTCCACCAGGATCGCCACGCCCTCGGGCCCGTAGCCTTCGTAGACCACCTCGTCCATGTCTACGTCATCGACATTGCCGGCGCCGCGGTCGATCGCACGCTGGATGGTGTCCTTGGTCATGTTGCTGGCCAGCGCCTTGTCCACGGCCGCCCGCAGGCGCGGATTATCCGCCGGCTCTCCGCCGCCGTGACGGGCGGCCACGGTCAGCTCACGAATCAGCTTGGTGAAGATCTTGCCGCGCCTGGCATCCTGCGCGGCCTTGCGATGCTTGATGTTGGACCATTTACTGTGACCTGCCATGCCGCATCTCCTCGCAATCAACTTGAAACGTCGGACGCTCACTCGTCAGACGACAGACATGACACCGGCGCCCCTGCGGCGCCGGTGGTTTATAGCAAAACAGCCCGCTGCGTCTCATTCTCCGGCGGCGTCAGCCTCGGGCCTGGCCTTGTGACGCAGCCGGATATTCAGCTCCCTGAGCTGTTCCGGGCGCACCTCGCCGGGGGC
>DATHXP010000238.1:0-1769 GCA_035459605.1 Halomonas sp.
TGAAGAGCGCCCCGATCTGGACAAGACCTTCCAGACGGCCCACGCGCTCTTGAACCAGCGTGGCGGTGGCTGGCCGCTGACCGCCTTTCTCAACCCCGATGATCTCAGCCCGTTCTTCATCGGCACCTATTTCCCGGCCAGACCGCGCTTCGGCATGCCGGGATTCGCCGATCTGCTCGAGCGCGTGCACAGGATCTACCAGCAGCAAGGAGGCCAGACCCGCCAGCAGGGTGAAGCGGTCCGCCAGGCGCTCGTCTCCATGCCGCCGGGGAGCGAGACTGTACCGCCGGTATCGATAGTCGACGCAGCCCGGGCGCGGTTCGAGATGGCGCTCGACCGCCAACACGGCGGACTGGATGGTGCGCCGAAGTTCCCACAGCTACCGGTGCTCGATTTCCTGCTCGACGAGGCGGCTTCACGCGGCGACGACGGTAGCGGCCCGCTGGATCATGCCGTGGCAGCATTGCTCGACGGTGGGCTGTTCGACCACCTCGATGGCGGCATCTTTCGCTACTGCGTCGATGCCGATTGGACCATCCCGCATTTCGAGAAGATGTTGGCCGACAACGCCCAGCTGCCGGCAACCTTGGCGCGATTTGCCGCCATGGCGGGCGCCGACAGCACACGCCGCGCGGTGATCGAGCCGCTGCTTGAGCGCAGCATGTCGCAGTTTCTCGAACGCATGCGGCTATCCGACGGCAGCTATGCAGCCAGTCTGGATGCCGACACGCGAGGCGAGGAGGGGGCGAGCTACCTCTGGACGCCTGACGAGGCCCGCCGGGTACTCAAGGCAGCGGGTATCGACACCGGAGCGATCAAACGCTTTATCAGCGAATACGGTCTTGACCGGCGGGCCAATTTTGAAGGCCGCTGGCATCTGGCTGCTGCGCGACGCGCGAGTCGGGTGGCTGATGTGCGTCCGCTGGATGATGCCATCCGTCGGGCCTTGCTCGAGCATCGTGATCAGCGCCCGCAGCCCAAGCGCGATGACAAGTCGCTGCTGGGACTCAATGCGCTGCTCGCCACTGGACTGCTGCGCGCCGGTAATCGGCTTGGGCGGGATGACTGGATCGCGCGTGGCCTGGACCTGCTCGGCCGCCTGATCCCGGCAGATGTCGCGGTAGCAGATCTGCCCACCAGTCGGCTGGGTGAGCGTGACGCGGTGCCCGCCTTCCTCGACGACTACGCGGCCTTGCTCGAAGCACAGGCCGAGGCCTTCCTGCATGCACCGGATGCCGATCGGCTGGCGGTGATGGAGTCGATTGTCGCGGTGGTAGTCGAGCGCTTTGCCGATGACAGTGGCGCCTTTCGGCTTAGCCACGCCGGGCATGGCGCGCCGGTGGGCTCTCTGGTGGTATTTGCCGATGATGACCAGCCGGCCGGCAATGCGCTGCTCGCCGACACACTGGCGCGGCTGGGTTATATCCTTGGGCGTACCGACTGGCTTGATCTGGCCGAAAACATCTTCAAGGCGGCGGCCGGATCGTTGGAACGGGCCCCGCAGGCACATCCGCGGCTGCTCGCGGCATTGCGACGCTTCCATCAGCCGACCACTGCCGTGGTGATCAAGGCCGATGATCTGCGGCCCTGGGAACAGGCCATCCGCAGTCTGCGTGCCCGCGGCATCGCCATGCTGCCGACGATGAGCGAGGAGCTGTTCGCTGACAAGCCACGGCCCGCAAGTGGCGGGCTGGCCTACGTCTGCCGGGGCAGCAGCTGCCTGCCGCCTGAAGGCGATCCGGAACAGCTGCTGGCACAGTTCGCCTGAG
>DATHXP010000239.1:0-8402 GCA_035459605.1 Halomonas sp.
CCCTCGACCTACGCGGCGATCATTTCGACCATTCAGGATCGCGGCTATGTGCGCCTGGAGAACCGCCGCTTCTACGCCGAGAAGCTCGGCGATATCGTCTGCGAACGGCTGTCCGAGTCCTTTCCGGATCTGATGGACTACTCCTTCACCGCGCGCATGGAGGACAACCTCGACGAGGTGGCCCAGGGCCAGCGCCGCTGGCGCGAACTGCTGGACGCCTTCTACGCCGAGTTTCGTGCCGAGCTGGCGGTGGCCGAAAGCGATGAAGGCATGCGCCCCAATCAGCCGGTGCCCACCGATATCGACTGCCCGACCTGCGGGCGCAAGATGCAGATTCGCACCGCCTCCACCGGCGTCTTCCTGGGCTGCAGCGGCTATAGTCTGCCGCCCAAGGAGCGCTGCAAGACCACCATGGACCTGCTGCCCGGCGACGAGGCCGTGGCGGCCGATGCCGACGAGGCGGCGGAGACCGATGCGCTGCGCGCCAAGCAGCGCTGCAGCATCTGCGGCACCGCCATGGACAGCTACCTGATCGACGAGACCCGCAAGCTGCATGTCTGCGGTAACAGTCCCGACTGCCCGGGCCATGAAGTCGAGCAGGGGCGCTTTCGCATCAAGGGCTACGAAGGCCCGGTCATCGAGTGCGACAAGTGCGGCAGCGAGATGCAGCTCAGGTCGGGGCGTTTCGGCAAGTATTTCGCCTGCACCGGCGAGGGCTGCAAGAACACCCGCAAGCTGCTCAAGAGCGGAGAGGTGGCGCCGCCCAAGATGGATCCCATCGATATGCCGGAGCTGGCCTGTCAAAAGGTCGATGACCACTATGTGCTGCGCGACGGGGCCAGCGGCCTGTTCCTGGCGGCCAGCAAGTTCCCGCGCAACCGCGAAACCCGTGCGCCGCTGGTGCGCGAGCTTAAGGCGCACAGCGAGGCGCTGCCCGAGAAGTATCGCTACCTGCTCGATGCGCCAAGCGAAGACCCGGACGGGCGTCCGGCCCAGATTCGCTTCTCGCGCAAGACCAAAGAGCAGTTCGTAATGAGCGAGAAAGACGGCAAGGCTTCGGGCTGGAAGGCGACCTTTGTCGACGGCCGCTGGCAGGTCGAGGACAAGCGCAAGTGACGCCGCGGGGCGCGCCGGCTCAAGCCGATAGCCAGAGGAAGCGGTGTCGCTGGCTTGCGTCGAACCGATGCCGCGCCGCGCGCTTGCCGGGCCGCTTAAAAGCCGGCCGGTTCGGCTGATGGCGCGGCCTGAAGCGCTGCGCTTCTCTCTGGCGGCGCCGGTCGCCAGAAAGAGACGCCGGCGGGACGGATTGCGGTTGAAAAAGGCGGCTCCTGTCTGAAAAATGGCCTGCTGTATGGTGAGCAGCTGGCGCCTGACCGAGTCGGTAGCAGCGCATGTGCCTGGTCGGACATGGTGGTCTCGCCAAGGTTTAGCGCACCTTCGATGGATGGATAGTTCAGGAGAGATTGCATGTCGCTGACGCGTCGTGGTTTTGTCCGGTTGGCGGCGTTAGGTGCAGCGCTGGCGGCAGCCGGTGCGGCCGAAGCGCAGCTGCTGCAACAGGTGCGCTTTGAGCCCGCTGCCGAGCTTGGTAGGCGCATGGAGGAGCGGCTCAGGAAGGCGAGCCGGCCCCGCTATGCGCAGGAAGTCTGGGTGCTTGTTGACAATCGCGAGTCAAGGCTACGAGTATATCGAGGCGACGCGCTGATCGAGTCGTTTTTCCCTGTTTCACTGGGCCGTGGCGGGGCCAAGTTTCAACGTTACGAAGGCGGTCGCGCCACGCCGCTCGGCGAGTTTCGCGTCACTCGCTTCAATCCCAGAAGCAAATTTCATATGTTTATCGGCCTGGATTATCCGACGCCTTTTCACGCCCGTCAGGCCCTTGAAACTGGCGTTTATAGCCAGCAAGACTATGCTGACTACTTCGATTACTATCGGCGCTACGGTTCGCCGCCGCAGCAGACGGTGCTGGGAGGATTCATCGGTATTCACGGCCTTGGCGAGGCCAATCCGGATATTCACCGCCGTTTGCATTGGACAGATGGCTGTGTTGCGGTAGAGGATTCACAGATCAATCGCTTGTCGTTGTTGGTCGACATTGGCACAAGAGTTGTCATCCGCTAGGATTACTAGCGCTAGTATGCTTTCGTCTTTGGTCCAGCGTTGTTTCATGCTTAGAACAGCGTTTGGCATCTGGCAAACAGCCGCTTTAGGCTGTATAAGTCCTGCATGTGCAGGGAGGCCTGTTCAACAGGCAACATCAACGCAGTACCAAGGAAATACTAAGGGGAATCTTATGACTATGAAGAACACTCTGAAGCTGTCCGTTGCCGCTGCTGCCATGGCCGTCATGGCTGGCTGTGCATCCACCGGCGCGCTGGAAGAAGTTCGCACTACCGCTGAAACCGCTCAGGCCGACGCGGCCGAGGCGCGCAGCATGGCTTCTCAGGCGCTGAACACCGCTAACCAGGCCCAGCGTGACGCTCAGGCGGCGCTGCAGATGTCTCAGCAGAACCGCGAAGAGATGAACCGCATGTTCGAGCGCAGCATGCGCAAGTAAGCGTCTCTCGCTGTTTCGACAGCTAGACGCGGTAGCACATTCGTGTGCTGCCGGCAGTAGCAAGTAGTACCAAGGGTCCTGCCGTGAGGCAGGACCCTTGGGCGTTTATTAGGCCGAGATTTATGCCTCGGCGTCAGTCGATAAGCTCTACCGCCACGGCGGTGGCCTCGCCGCCACCGATGCATAGGCTGGCGATGCCGCGCTTGCCGCCCGTGGTGCGCAGCGCGTGAATCAGCGTGGCAATGATGCGCGAGCCGGTGGAGCCAATGGGGTGGCCCTGGGCGCAGGCGCCGCCGAACACGTTGACCTTGTCGTGGGGCAGGCCGAGCTCGTCGATAGCGATCAGCGTCACCACGGCAAAGGCCTCGTTGATCTCGAACAGGTCCACGTCAGCGACGCGCCAGTCGAGCTTTTTCATCAGCTTGTTGACGGCACCGACCGGGGCGATGGTGAATTCGCTGGGGTGCTGGGAGTGGGTCGCATGGCCCAGCATGCGCGCCAGCGGCTGTGCGGCGCGGCGCTCGGCGGCGGCCCGGCTCGACAGGATCAGCGCCGAGGCGCCGTCGGAGATGGAGCTGGCGTTGGCGGCGGTGATGGTGCCGTCCTTGGCAAAGGCGGGGCGCAGCTCGCGAATCTTGTCGAGCCGCGCCTGGAAGGGCTGCTCGTCGCGCTCGACCAGGGTGTCGCCCTTGCGGCCGGGCACGCTGACCGGCGCCATTTCGGCGTCGAGATGGCCGGCGTTGGCGGCCTCCATGGCGCGCTCGAGAGAGGCGATGGCGAAGTCATCCATGCGCTCGCGGCTGTAGCCGCGCGCGTCGGCCACGTCCTGGGCGAAGACGCCCATCAGCTTGCCGGTCTCGGCATCTTCCAGCCCGTCCAGGAACATGTGGTCCTTGAGCTCGCCGTGCCCCAGGCGGTAGCCGCTGCGCGCGCGGGTCAGCACGTGGGGCGCGTTGGACATCGACTCCATGCCGCCGGCCAGCATCAGCTCGGCGCTGCCGGCGCGGATCAGGTCGTGGGCGAGCATAGTGGCCTTCATGCCCGAGCCGCACAGCTTGTTGATGGTGGTGGCGCCAATTCCGTCGGGGATGCCCGCCTGGCGCATGGCCTGGCGCGCCGGCCCCTGCTTGACTGCGGCGGGCAGTACGCAGCCCATGATGCCTTCATCGATGCTTGAGGCGTCAATGCCGGCGCGTTCGATGGCGGCACGAATGGCAACGGCGGCCAGCTGCGGCGCGGTCATGCTGGAGATGCTGCCGAGCATGCCGCCCATGGGCGTGCGGGCTGCGGAAAGAAAGACGATATCGTTGGACTGGCTCATGGTGTCTCCCAAGCGTCATGGACGCTGGCTGTGGAGGGTGGCCTGCTTGGCGGTACGGCAATGCTGAGTACGTTGACCTGACGGCGGGGCTATGCTTTTCTCGATGCCAAACCAAGCAAGCGCTAGTGTGACTATCCCATGAATGTAATGAATGACTCGCCCCGCCGCAAGGAGCTCACGCGTCAGGCGTCCCAGCTGTTTGTGCAGGAAGGTTTCGACCGAACCACGGTGCGCATGCTTGCCGAAGAAATGGGCATCAAGTCCGGCAGCCTGTTTCATCACTTCAGCGACAAGCAGGAAATTCTTGCCGCCGTGATCGAAGAGGGCACCCAAAATGCGCTGGTGATTGCGCGTGCGGCGCTGAAGCAGTGCGATGCCAGTCCCGCGGCCAGGCTGCACGCCATGGCCCGGGCGCACCTTGAAACCCTGCTCACCGACCGTAACGCCCACGTGGTGGCGCTCTACGAGTGGCGGCGCCTCGATAGCCGCTCCAGAGAGCATCTGGGGCATCTGCGCGACGCCTACGAGGCGCTGTGGGACGCGGTGATTGACGAGGCCCTGGACGCCGGCCTGATCAAGGGCGACCGCTTTCTGGTCTCGCGCTTCGTGATGGGCGCGCTCAACTGGACGGTGCGCTGGTATGACCCGGCGGGCGAGCGCACGCCGGAGGAGCTCGCCGACGAGCTGGTGGCCATGATTACCCAGCGCAGCCGCTGAGCCGGCTGCGCTGCGAACCGACCCGGGAGAACTCCATGCAAGTACACGACAAGACCTTTCTGATCACCGGCGCCGCCTCCGGGCTGGGCGCCGCCACCGCCGAGCGCCTGGTGGCCGGCGGCGGTCGCGTGGTGCTGTGCGACTTGAGCGATGCCGTCGAGGCGCTCGCCAGGCGTTTGGGCGCTGTCGCCGCGGCGGTGCGCGGCGATGTCACCTCGGGCGAGGATATTCAGGCCGCGGTGGACGCCGCCGTCGCCCTGGGCGGCCAGCTCGACGGCGTGGTGCACTGCGCCGGGGTGGTCAGCGTGGCCAAGCTGCTGGACCGTCAGGGCACCCCCGCCGACCTGGACGCCTACGCGCGCACCGTGCAGATCAACCTGGTGGGCACCTTCAACGTGATGCGCCTGGCGGCGGCCGCCATGGCGGGCAACGCGCCGGGCGACGACGGCGAGCGCGGCGTGATCATCAATACCGCCTCGGTGGCGGCTTTCGACGGCCAGGTGGGGCAGTGCGCCTACAGCGCCTCCAAGGCCGGCGTGGTGGGCATGAGCCTGCCGGCCGCGCGCGAGCTGTCGCGCCACGGCATTCGCGTCATGGCGATTGCGCCCGGCGTGTTCGAGACGCCGATGATGGGCGACATTCCCGAAGCGGCGGTCGCCTCGCTGTCGGCGGCGGTGCCCTTTCCCAAGCGGCTGGGCAAGCCCGACGAATACGCCCGCCTGGCCGAGCAGATCATCGCCAACCCGATGCTCAACGGCGAGGTGATTCGTCTGGACGGCGGCATTCGCATGCAGTGAGCGGACCGGGCCGGGCGCTCCGGATGGATAAAACGAGCGCTTGACTCCGCGTCATCTGGGCGCCACTATCAAACGTACGTTTGAAATGGCGCTTGCGCCGCTTTGCGCCCACTGCCGAGGAAAACAGCATGCCCGACTACCAGCCCCCTTTCCGCGATCTGCGTTTCGTCATGGACGAGATGTTCGACTACCCGGCCCACTATGCGCGCCTGCCCGGCGGCGATGATGCCTCTCCCGATGTGATAAGCGCCGTGCTTGAAGAGGGCGGGCGCTTTGCCCGCGAAGTCCTGCTGCCGCTCAACCAGAGCGGCGACGAGCAGGGCTGTCGGCTGGATGGCCACGACGTCACCACGCCCGAGGGTTTCAAGGAAGCCTATCGCCTCTATGTGGAGAGCGGCTGGCCGAGCCTGGCCGCCGATCCCGCGCACGGCGGTCAGGGGCTGCCGCACTCGCTGGCCATGGTGATGTCCGAAATGATCTGCTCCAGCAACCTGGCCTGGGGCATGTACCCGGGGCTTTCCCAGGGCGCCGCCGACGCCCTGCGCCACCACGGTACCGATGAGCAGAAGGCCATCTACCTGACCAGGCTGGTCGAGGGCACCTGGAGCGGCACCATGTGCCTGACCGAGGCGCACTGCGGCACCGACCTGGGCCTGATCAAGACCCGCGCCGTGCCCGACGCTGACGGCGGCTACGCCATCAGCGGCACCAAGATCTTCATCTCCGCCGGCGAGCATGACCTGGCCGAGAACATCGTCCACCTGGTGCTGGCCAAGCTGCCGGACGCGCCCGAAGGCTCCAAGGGGATTTCGCTGTTCGTGGTGCCCAAGTACCTGCCCGCTAGCGACGGCGGTCCGGGAGCGCGCAACGGCGTCACCTGCGGCGCGCTGGAGCACAAGATGGGCATCCACGGCAATGCCACCTGCGTGCTCAACTTTGACGCGGCCAGGGGCTATCTGGTCGGGCCGCCCAACAGGGGCCTGGCGTGCATGTTCACCATGATGAACGCCGCGCGGATCGGCGTCGGCATCCAGGGGCTGGGGCTGATGGAGACCAGCTTTCAGAACTCGCTGGCCTACGCCCGCGAGCGCCTGCAGATGCGCGCGCTGTCCGGCGTCAAGGCCGCCGACAAGCCGGCCGATCCGATCATTGTCCACCCTGACGTGCGCCGCATGCTGCTGACCCAGAAGGCCTTTGCCGAAGGCGGGCGGATGCTGGTGCTCTACGTCGGCCAGCTGGTCGACGCGGTGGAAAAAAGCACCGATGAAGACGAGCGCGAGCGCGCCGAGTCGCTGCTTGGCGTGCTCACACCCATCGTCAAGGCGTTTCTTACCGAGACCGGCTTCGAGGCGACCAGCGAAGGCATGCAGGTGTTCGGCGGGCACGGCTATATCCGCGAGTGGGGCATGGAGCAGCTGGTGCGCGATGCGCGTATCACCCGGCTGTACGAAGGCACCACCGGCATTCAGGCCCTCGACCTGCTGGGTCGCAAGGTGCTGATGGACCAGGGCGAGAGCCTCAAGGTCTTTACCAAGGAGATCCACAGGTTCTGCCAGGCCGAGGAAAACGCCTCCGGCATGGCCGAGTTCGTGCGCCCCCTGGCCAAGCTGAACAAGGAGTGGGGCGAGATGACCATGGCGGTGGGCATGCAGGCCATGAGCGACCGCGAGGAGGTGGGCGCGGCAAGTGTCGACTACCTGATGTACTCAGGCTACGTGACCCTGGCCTACCTGTTCGCCCGGGCGGCGAGCACCGCCGGGGCAGCGCTGGAGGCCGGCAGCGGCGAGGCGGCCTTCTACCGGGCCAAGATCAACACGGCGCGTTTCTACTTCGAACGCCTGCTGCCGCGCACCCGTGCCCACCGGGAGATGATTCAGGCGGGCGGCGAGTCGCTGATGGCGCTTGGCGCCGAGGATTTCGGGCTTGGGTTCGAGATCTGAGCGCAGGGCAGAGCGCGCAATAGCGGTACAGGGATGTACCGCCGCCGGTCGAAAGATCGGCGCGAGACAGCGCAGCACCAGCAGATTCACACCTCTGCGCCAGTGTTGCGCTGGCGATAATCAAAGAGGTCCGGATGACCCCTTTGATTGCCGAATTAGTACAGCCGAAAACGCTTGTGTTCGGGGTGGCCGGCCAGCTCTTCCGGGGTCTTGCGGTAGCGCTTGTACTCCCACTGATACTGGGCCGGATCCAGGGCGATGGCGGCTTCTACGCAGGCGTTGACGCCGGTGGCGGCGGTGACGTCGTCGCCGCTGTAGACCCGCGCATCGGCGGCCAGAAAACGAATGACAAAGCCCCGACCCGGCTCGCGCAGCGCCACGCCGGTGACCACCCGCGCCTGGGTGCGGGCCACCAGCCTGGGCAGCAGGGTGGCGGTATAGGCGCTGCGGGTGAAAAAGGGCGCAAAGACGCCGCTGCCCCAGTCGGGCTCCTGGTCGGGCAGAATGCCGATGGCCTCGCCGCGCCGCAGCGCCTTGAGCAGCGACGCCACGCCGCGCGGAGTGGTGGGCACCAGCGTTGCGCCCCGACGTTCACGACCCTGGCGGGTCGCGGAATCGAGCTCGCTGAGCTTGGGCGGCTCGTACATGGCGGTGAAGGGAAAGTGGCTGGATAGCCAGAAGTTGAGTATTTCCCAGTTGCCGAAGTGCGGCGCCAGCACAATCACGCCGCGCCCCTGCCGGCGCGCCTCGTCGAGCAGCTCGCGGCCTTCGACGGCGAGTATCGACGCCTCGATGCGCTCGCTGCGGCCCAGCCAGGCAAAGCCCAGCTCCAGCATGGTGGCGCTGGAGTGGGTCAGGCTGCATCGGGCAAATCGGCGGCGCTGCTTCCCGGTCAGCTCGGGATAGGCCTGCGCCAGGTTGATCAGCGTGACCTCGCGCTCGCGCCGGCTGAAGGCGGCGACGGCCGGCCCGAGCAGGCGCGCCAGCCGCCACAGCGAGCCGAGTCGCCAGCCAGACAGCCAGCGCCACAGGCCGGCGATCGCTCGGGCGCGGCAGCGCTCACCGCGCCG
>DATHXP010000240.1:0-4435 GCA_035459605.1 Halomonas sp.
GTTGATGGTCATGTTGCCCGACCAGATCAGCACGGCGCCGAGCGGCGCCAGGAAGGCAAGCAGTGGCATCCGTCTCCTCTCCAACGCTCTAGTTTCCAACAATAAGGGCCCCCGCATCTTGGCGGGGGCCCTGTAGCCTGCTGCAGCCTTGCGGATCAGGTGATGGCGGCGACGCTAGCCTTGGCGACCTGCACGTCCTGGTTGGGCGTGACGCCGGAGATGCCGACGCTGCCGGCAACTTCGCCCTCCACCACTACCGGCACACCGCCGGCGAGCAGCGACTCCATGGGCGCGGTGACGAAGGCGGTGCGACCGTTATTGATCATCTCCTCGAAGGCCTGAGTCTCGCGGCGGCCCAGCGAGGCATTGCGTGCCTTCTGGCTGGCCACGTCGGCGCTGAAGGGCGGGGCGCCATCCATGCGGCGCAGGCCGAGAAGGTGGCCGCCATCGTCGGCAACGGCGATGGTCACGGCCCAGCCGTTGGCCTCGGCCTCTTTCTGGGCGGCATCGAGAATGGCGTTGACGTCAGTCAGGGTGAGGGCGGGCTTGGTCTTCATGAGCAATAATCCTCTTTGTGATGGAACGCTGTTGTAGGGGGTAGCAGGCTCGGGGCTGTCTCGGCGGCGTTACGCGAGTGCCTCGTCGACGATCTCGATCCAGTGGCGCACTGTCGTGCGGTTGGCGCCATTGAGGTGTGTCTGGCAGCCGATATTGGCAGTAACAATCACCTCGGGGTTGCCGGCTTCCAGGTTGTCGAGCTTGTTGTCGCGCAGCTGCATGGAGAGTTCGGGCTGCGTGATGGAGTAGGTGCCCGCCGAGCCGCAGCACAGGTGGGCGTCGGCCACCGGGGTCAGGGCAAACCCCAGGCGGCTCAGCACGGATTCCACGCTGCCGGCGAGCTTCTGCGCGTGCTGCAGGGTGCAGGGGCAGTGGAAGGCAAGCCTGCGGCTGTGCTTCACCTCCAGGGTCTCGAGATCCTCTTCGCGCAGCACCTCGACGAGGTCCTTGGCCATTGCGCTGACCCGCGCGGCTTTTTCGGCGTAATCAGGGTCGTCGGCCAGAATTTCGGCGTACTCCTTGACGAAGGCGCCGCAGCCGCTGGCCGTCTGGACGATGGCTTCGACCCGTGACTCGCCGTTCTCCCCGCTGAGGTGCGGCCACCAGGCGTCAATGTTGGCACGGGCGCGGGCGCGGCCGTCATCCTGGGCGTTGAGGTGAAACTCCAGCGCACCGCAGCAGCCGGCTTCGGCGACCGGTGTCAGGCCAATGCCGAGACGATCCAGTACCCGGGCGGTGGCGGCGTTGGTATTGGGTGAAAGGCTTGGCTGTACGCAGCCCTCGAGGATCAGCATCTGTCGAGCATGCTGCTTGCCTGCGGGGCGCTTGCCGGCATCAACAGGCGCCGGGGGTACCTTGTCCCTGAGGATGCCGGGCACCAGCGGTCGGAAGGTCTGGCCCAGCTTGAGCAGCGCCCGGAAGCGCCCGGGGTTGACCAGCATCTTGCGCAGCGCATAGCGCTGGGCTTGCTCTGCTGGCTTGCGCGGTACCCGGCGCTCGATCTCGGCGCGACCGATGTTAAGGAGCTTGTGATATTCCACGCCGGAGGGGCAGGTGGTCTCGCAGTTGAGGCAGGTGAGACAGCGGTCGAGGTGAAGGCGAGTCTGCTCGGTGACCTTGTCGCTGCCTTCGGGGCTCTCGAGCATCTCCTTCATCAGGTAGATGCGGCCACGCGGGCCGTCGCGCTCGTCTCCCAGCAGCAGGTAAGTAGGACAGGTGGCATTGCAGAAGCCGCAGTGCACGCAGCTGCGCAGCACTCGATCGGCCTCGCGGATATGCGGCTTCTCCAGGGCTTCCTTGGTGAAGTGCGTCTGCATCTTGGCATCTCCCCGTTTGTCTTAGAATGCCGCGTAGAGTCGGCCTGGGTTGAAGATCCCCTGGGGGTCCAATTGCGTCTTGAGGTTGCGATGGTATTTCTCGAGCACCGGGTCAAGCGGAGTGAAGGGGTCATCGACCGGACGGCCCTCGCTGCCGCGCCAGCAGGTGGCGTGACCGCCCGCCTGACGGGCCACGCTGCGAATCGCCTCGGCGCTGGCATCGCTGCGTACCCAGCGCTGGGTCGCCGCCCAGTCGTAGAGCACGTCGCGCGCGGCGTCTACGCCGGGCACTTCGAGCAGCGGGGTGTAGTGGGGCAGCGAGAGTCGCCATAGCGCGCGCGGGTCCTCGCTCGAGAAGAAGTCCAGCCGCTGCTCGCGCAAGGCCGTCCAGAACCCCTCCTGGAGTTCGTCGCCGCCGAGGCGTTGCGCGGTGGCTTCCACCGAGCTCGGGCCGCCTTCCAGGCGCAGGTGCAGCGCGCCGTCGAGCCAGGCGGCGGCGCTGAAGGGCAGCGGCTGGCGGCCCCACTCGGCGAGTTTTTCCAGCGCATCCTCCAGCGGCATATCCAGGCGCAGGCTGCGGGTCGCGCCGGGCAGCGGCAGCACCTTCATGGAGACCTCGGTAATCAGCCCCAGGGTGCCCTGGGCGCCCACCATCAGGCGCGAAAGGTCGTAGCCGGCGACATTTTTCATCACCTGGCCGCCGAAGCGCTGCTCGCTGCCATGGCGGGTGATGATGCGGGTGCCGAGCACGAAGTCGCGCACGCTGCCCGCCCAGGGCCGGCGCGGACCCGAGAGGCCGGTGGCGATCATGCCGCCCACCGTGGCATCCGCGCCGAAGTGGGGCGGCTCGCAGGGCAGCATCTGGCCGTTGGCAGCCAGGACCGCCTCCAGTTCGCGCAAGGGCGTGCCGGTGCGTACCGAGACGATCAGCTCCACCGGGTCATATTCGGTGATGCCGCGGTGCTCGCGGGTCGAGAGCGCCTCGCCTGCCACTTCGCGGCCCTGAACTTTACGACCATAGAAGGCCTTGGTGTCGCCGCCGACGATGCGCAGCGGGCTGCCATCGGCTTCGGCGCGGCGGATGCGGTCGGCCAGCGCCTCGCTGGCATCCTGGTTGATAATGTCGCGGCTCGGGATCTCGTGCTTGGGGGTGTCGTGAGGGTTCACCATGTTGTCGTATCTCTTAGCCACGGTTTTTCAAAGCCTGACTCAGGGCGGGCGCGTCGCTGGCGCTCTTGGTCAGGCGAAATTCGGAGCAGCGCGCCGGCGTGGGGATGTTCTTGCCCGGGTTGAGCAGCTCATTGGGGTCGAAGGCCGCCTTGGCGGCGCGGAAGGTGGCCAGCTCGTCGGGGCTGAACTGCACGCACATCTGATGGATTTTCTCGCGTCCCACGCCGTGCTCGCCGGTGATGGTGCCGCCCACTTCGACGCACAGCTCGAGGATGCGACTGCCCAGCGCCTCGGCGCGTTCAAACTCGCCGGGCTGGTTGGCATCGAACAGGATCAGCGGGTGCATGTTGCCGTCGCCGGCGTGGAAGACGTTGGCCACGCGCAGGCCGTACTCTTCGCCCAGGTCGCCGATGCCCTTGAGCACGCGGGCCAGCTCGCGGCGGGGGATGGTGCCATCCATGCAGTAGTAGTCGGGCGACATGCGCCCCACCGCGGGGAAGGCGTTCTTGCGCCCGGCCCAGAACAGCGCGCGCTCGGCTTCGTCGCGGGCCTGCTGGATGCCGGTGGCGCCGGCCTGCTCTAGCACGCGGCGCACCGTCGCGCAGTCGTCATCGACGTCGGCCTCGACGCCGTCCAGCTCGCACAGCAGGATCGCCTCGGCCTCCACCGGGTAGCCGGCGCCGATGAAGTCCTCGGCGGCGCGGATCGCCAGATTGTCCATCATCTCCAGGCCGCCGGGGATGATGCCCGCGGCGATGATGGCGCCCACGGCGTTGCCGGCCTTTTCGATGTCATCGAAGCTGGCCATCAGCACCTTGGCGGTCTCGGGCTTGGGCAGCAGCTTGACGGTGATCTCGGTGACCACGCCCAGCATGCCCTCGGAGCCGTTGAACAGCGCCAGCAGATCAAAGCCGGGGGCATCCAGGGCGTCGGCGCCCAGGGTCATGTGCTCGCCCTCGATGGTCAGCACCTCGACCTTGATCACGTTGTGCACCGTGAGGCCATACTTGAGGCAGTGCACGCCGCCGGCGTTCTCGGCCACGTTGCCGCCGATGGAGCAGGCGATCTGCGAGGAGGGGTCCGGCGCGTAGTAGAGCCCGTAGGGGGCGGCCGCCTCGGAGATCGCCAGGTTGCGCACGCCCGGCTGGACCCGCGCGGTGCGCGCATCGGGGTCAATCTCGAGGATGCGGCTGAAGCGCGACATGACCAGCAGCACACCGTGCTCCAGCGGCATGGCGCCGGCGGAAAGACCGGTGCCGGCCCCGCGGGTGACCACCGGCACGCTCAGGGCGCAGCAGCGCTTGAGCAGCGTCTCGACCTGCTCGAGGGTCTCGGGCAGCGCCACCAGCATCGGCAGGGCGCGATAGGCGGCGAGGCCATCGCACTCAAAG
>DATHXP010000241.1:0-7528 GCA_035459605.1 Halomonas sp.
ATCCGGCCTATCTGTGGGTCGTCATTGCCACCGTGGCGCTGGCGATGCTGGGCCTTCACTATATCCATCGGCTGTCGCGGATATTTCTGCCGGTGGCCGACGCCTTTGGCCTGGCGCTGTTCACCGTGATTGGCGCCCACAAGGCGCTGATGCTCGGCACCTCTGGCGTGGTTGCGGTGCTGATGGGCTTGATGACCGGCGTGGCCGGCGGCATGGTAAGAGATGTTCTGGCGCGGCGAGTGCCCATGGTGCTGCGCCGGGAGATCTACGCGACGGCTTCGATTGCCGGCGCTGTCTGCATGGTGGCAGGCTACAGCCTGGGCGTGGCGCATGTGGTAGCAATTGGCCTTGGGCTTGCCGTTACCCTGGGTCTGCGGCTGGCGGCCATCTACTGGCGCCTGGCGCTGCCGACGTTCGCCTGGGTGGTGATCGAACGGCCCGAACTGCCGGCGCCGCCGGATCAGCAGAAAAATAGTGAGGACTTGGCGGAGCCCCCCAGGCGCCGAAAAAAGGTAAGGGTCAAGCTGATACCGCCGGAGCGTCGCCGACGACGCCCCTCCTCATCGAAGCCGCCGGAATGACAGGAAGGCCGGCGGCAGGGAGCACTACTCATGCGTGCCATGTCGCTGTGCCATCAAGCGGCCCTTGCCGCGCTCGCGGTCCTTGCCTTGACAGGCTGTGTCGCCGCGCAGCCGACCGCGCCGAGCGCCGCCGCGGTGGGCGAGCGGATCCGCCAGCGCTACGACGCGGCGTTGATGACGCTGCCCGCCAACCGCCAGCGCCACTATGCCCAGCGGCTCTACCGAATCACCGGTGATGACCGCTACCTGCCGTTGAATCGGGCCTATGCGGGGCGGCTGCTGGCCAGCCTTGGCGATGAGATCAACGCGCTTGCCGATCCTGGCTATCCGCTGCGACGCGGCCGGCAGCTGGTTGAGGACTACGGCGTGAACACGCCCAGGCAGCGCCGCAGAAAGCGGCTGCTGGGCCGCTGGCCCGAAGTGGCCTATGCTCGGCGGCTGGCCTTTCAGCTGACCCAGGCTCGCTACCACGGGCTGCTCAACGCGATCGACCTGCCCGGCTATGGGCGGGCGCTGACGTACCTGGCGAGCGTGGGCTTCGAGCCCTTTCTGACCGACCCTGCGGCCATCGATACCTACGCGGCCCAGCTGGCCAACCTGGCCTACTACCTGCACGGTCTGGGCGTGGCGGATCTGCGCCAGCAGACCGCAGCGGCCTTCCGCGCCCACTATCCGCCGCACGCCGTGGCGTCGCTCGATGAGACCGCCTACCGCAACCGGCTTTACGGCATGACGCACTTCGTGATCGCCGCCAGCGACTATTACCAGTGCCCGGTTGATGCCGAGGATTTTTCCTGGGCGCTGGACGCCTTCGAGTCGGAGCTGCCGCGGATACTGGCCACCAAGGCGGATATCTTCGCCGAGGTGGGCATTTCCTTTCTGCTGGCGGGACGCAGCGACAGCCCCGCGCTGGACGCGATTCGCCAGGCGCTGGTGGAGGCCTATGACCCTGAAGCCGGCATGATTCCCGGCGAGGACGGCGACACCGATCTCGCCGGGGGCGAGCATCGCAACGTGCTGGCGATCATGCTGCTGGGCTGGCCCGAACGCCTTCATCCGGGCCCCTTGCTGTCCGCGGCGGCGTCAGCCGCGCCACCGGGGGCGGCAACGACAGGGCCCTGGGTCTGTACAACTCGGGGCCTTGTCGAGTAGCGCTTGTCAGAGCAGGCCTTGGCTATTCCTGGTCGCTATCCATAAACGAGGAAGGAGTCGGCGTTGAGCCACAGGTGCACCAGCACGCTGGCTACGTAGCCCAGGGCAATCACCGGAGCCCAGCGCAGATGGCCCATGAAGGTGTAGTTGCCGCGCGCCTGGCCCATCACCGCGACGCCGGCGGCCGAGCCGATGGAGAGCAGGCTGCCGCCAACGCCGGCAGTTAGGGTAATCAGCAGCCAGTGGCCGTGCGACATGTCCGGCTCCATTGTCAGTACCGCAAACATGACCGGGATGTTATCGACCACCGCCGAGATCAGGCCCAGCGTCACATTGGCCCAGGTGGCGTCCCAGGTGGTGTAGAGCGCGTCGGACAGCAGACCCAGATAGCCCATGAAGCCCAGGCCGCCCACGCACATTACCACGCCATAGAAGAAGAGCAGGGTGTCCCACTCGGCGCGTGCCACCCGGTTGAAGACGTCGAAGGGCACCACGCTGCCCAGGTACTCGAGCTTGCGCCAGTCGCCGCGCTGGGTATAGCGCGTGCGCTTGCGCTCCAGCGAGCGCGGCAGGCTGCGGCGCAGGAACCAGCCGAAGAACTGCAGGTAGCCAAGGCCGGTCATCATGCCAAGCACCGGCGGCAGGTTCAGCAGGGTATGGCCGGCCACGGCTGTGGCCACGGTCAGCAGGAACAGCAGCACGATGCGTATTGCGCCGCGCTTGAGCCAGACTTCATCTTCCATGCCGGCCGGCTTACGGTTCTTGATGACCAGACTCATGATAACCGCCGGAACCAGGAAGTTGACCAGCGACGGCACCAGCAGCACGAAGAATTCCTGGAAGGCGACCATGCCGGCCTGCCACACCATCAGGGTGGTGATATCGCCGAAGGGGCTGAAGGCACCCCCGGCGTTGGCGGCCACCACGATATTGATACTTGCCAGGTTGATGAAACGCTTGTCGCCTTCGGCCACCTTGGAGACCACCGCACACATCAGCAGGGCGGTAGTCAGGTTGTCGGCGATCGGCGAGATCACGAAGGCCAGGGCGCCGGTTAGCCAGAACAGGGTGCGATAGGTGAACCCCTTGCGCACCATCCAGGAGCGCAGCGCATCGAAGATTCGCCGCTCGTCCATGGCGTTGATATAGGTCATCGCCACCAGCAGGAACAGCATCAGTTCGGTGAACTCGAGCAGCGTGGTGCGGAAGGCCTGCTCCGACTCCGTCGGCATGCCGGCCTTGACGTAGACCCAGCCAATCAGCGCCCAGATGATGCCCGCTGCCACCAGCACCGGCTTGGACTTGCGCATCTTGATCTTTTCTTCGGCCATGACCAGGGCGTAGGCAAGGACAAAGATTGCCACGGCCAGAAAGCCGACGAAGGAATTGGTAAGGTCGATTTCGGGAGTGACGGCGGCCAGTGCCGGAGACGACACTCCGACGAGCAGTAGCAGGCACAGCAAGGCGCCCGGCCATCGGATGAGAAGGCCGGGTACGCGCGAGGCGAAGGGGTGAGATGGCATGGGAGCAGTTGTCCGACGAGTGGATGTAGGGAAAGACGTGTAAGCGCGTGAATTCTAACACGCCGCCCGTGGTCAGGCACTTTTCACAGCCTCTCTTTGGTAGGGAGCGCAGCGTATCTCATCAAGCCTTGATGTGAGGCATGGGGAGTTGAAACTGCGCCCACTTTCGGCTCGTTTTGTGGCATCATCGCCTGCTTCCGGCCATCATTTCGCAACGGCTACGACTCAAGGCAGGCCAAGCACGCATGTTTCTCGATGACTACTACTCGCACGCCGGTGCGCGAATCTGCATCAGTGCAGAGCAGGCGAGCCGCTTTGCCAAGCGGGTCGCGGGTGACTACAACCCCATCCACAATCCGGACGCGCGACGCTTCTGCGTGCCTGGCGACCTGCTGTTTGCCCTGGTGCTGGCGCGGTTCGGGCTATTTCAGCGCATGACTTTCCGCTTCTTGAGCATGGTGGGTGCCAACGTTGCCCTAAGCTTCGACGAGGAAGATGACGGCCTGATTCGTGTGCGCGACGAGGCGGGGAAATGCTATCTGGAAGTGGGGCGTGGCGGAGAGAGCACCCGCGACGAGGCGGTGGTGGAGGCCTTCACGCGCTGCTACGTGGCGTTTTCCGGCAAGAATTTTCCTCACTATCTGAAGCCGCTGATGGAAAGTGGCGGCGTCATGTTCAACCCCCGGCGACCGCTGGTGATCTATGACAGCATGGGGTTCTCGCTAAGCCGCCTGGATGGCCTGGAGCCCGATCTGGCGCTGACCGACTCGACGCTCGACGTCAACGGCAAGCGCGGCGATGTCAGGCTGGAGTTTCATGTTCTGGCCCAGGGCGAGGAGGTCGGCACCGGGTCCAAGAAGCTGGTGGTCAGCGGGCTATGTGATTACGACGCCGAGGCCATGGACGCCGTAGTCGAGGAGTTCTACCGGCTCAAGGCGGCCTACGAAGGCGAAGCCTGAGGTGAGCGACTGTTGGTCGTTTGGCTGCGTGCGTCAGTAGCGGACTCTGCCCCGCAGCGCCTTGGTTCGCCCCCGCTGCACTTTCTTGTCGACCCGCCGCCGCTGAGATCCTTTGGTCGGTTTCGTTGGCTTGCGGGTCTTGCGCTGTTTGATGGCCTGGCGGATCAGCGCGCGCAGTCGCGCTAGCGCATCCTCGCGGTTCAGCTCCAGCGATCGATGGTTCTGCGCCTTGATGATGATCACGCCGTCCTTGCTGATGCGCTGATCGGACAGCGCCATCAGCCGCTTCTTGTAGAAGTCCGGTAGGCTGGAGCCCAGGATATCGAAGCGCAGGTGTACCGCGGATGACACCTTGTTGACATTTTGCCCGCCGGGACCCTGCGCGCGGACCTGGCTGATGTCGATCTCGTGGTCGGCAAGCGCCACGCTATTGGATATGTGCAGCATCTCTTACTCGCCTTGACGCAGTGGATCAAGCAGCGGCGCCAGCCCGTTGTGGTCGATTTCATGCATCAGATGCAGCAGGCGACCGATTTCGCCGTGGGGAAACCCCTCGCGGGCGAACCAGTTCAAATAGGGGCCGGGCAGGTCGGCAATCAGCGTCCCTTCGTATTTGCCGAAGGGCATGCGGAGCGTGACCAGCCGCTCAAGATCTTCGGGGTTCATTGCCTTGCGCCTCATGTCCAATTCGGAGGTAATAGAGCCTGTGGTCGCACAGGCTACGCTGCTATTAATTCGGCAATCAAATAGGTCATCCTGACCTCTTTGATTATCGCCAGCGCAACACGGGCGCAGATGTGTGAATCTGCTGGTGCTGCGCTGTCTCGCGCCGGTCTCTCGACCGGCGGCGGTACATCCGTGTACCGCTATTAACCCGACATAAATACTTGCCGGGTTAATAACGGCGCGCCTGCAGCAGTGCGTCAGACAGAATAAGGCGGGGCATAGGAGCTAGGAGGATACCAAATGGCAGAGGAACTTGCTTGGCAGGCAAGGCAGCTGCTGGAGCGCACACCGCAGTCACAGCTGCCGCTGACCTACCGGCAGCTCGCCGAGGCGCTGGGGCTTGAACCGCCGCGCACCATTCAGCGCGTGGCCCGGGCGCTTGAGGTATTGATGCGCGAAGACGCCAAAGCGGGGCGCCCGCTGATTGCCGCGCTGGTGGTCAGCCGGCGCGGCGAGGGCCTGCCGGCCAGCGGCTTCTTTGCGCTGGCGGTGGCGCTGGGGCGCTTGCCTGCCGAGCCCGCCGCGCAGGCTGAGGCTTACCGCGCCGAGTTTCAGCGGGCCCTTGCGGCGCGCGGCTAGCGCGCTTCAAGCGCCTCCAGGTAGGTCTGGATGCGCGCCGCGTTGGTACCCAGGTCGCTCTTGCCCAGGCGCGACGCCGAGCGCACATCGACGCGTACCCCTTGGGGAGTGTCCGTCAGTCGGATGACCACGTCGTCCTTGAAGCCGAACCAGCGGGTGGTGGCCGTGGCCTCGATGCGGTGGTCATTGACGCTTGCGATCTCCCAGCCCCGGTCGCGGGCTGTCGACTCGGCCATGGCCAGCACCTCGGCCAGCGGCCGCTTCAGCGTCAGCGGGCCGAGATGCGGGTAGGCCCGCCGCTGCTGACTGGCGGTTGACGCGCCGGGATAGTCCACCGCGTTGGGTGCGGCCTCGCGGGCGGGCACCAGCGTTTCGAAGACCGGCGGGTTGGCGGTATCAGTGGTGATGTCGTGGATCGGCGGCACCGTGCGCCCCATCTGCTGCAGCTGCAGCGGCAGGGACACCAGCGCCGCTGCCGCAACCGCGATCAGCAGACTTGCCAGCGCTATTCGCCAGCGGCGGCAGATCAGCGCCACCAGCAGCGCCAGGAGGCCAAGGGCTGCCGTGGCTATTGCCAGCTGCGCGCCGCGGCGCAGCAGCGCGAACGACTCGCCCAGCGACAGCCACTCCAGACGATAGCTCGGTCCCGAGCCAGCCATCAGCGCGACCGACGCCACCAGGGCAATCAGCGTCAGCCACACCAGCCGATTGGGCCAGCGGCCGCCGCGCAGGCGAGGCTTGTACGAAAGAGAAGGCATCCTGTTGGCTCCTGTTAAACTCGACTCCAGCCATTTCCAGCCTACAGGCTAGCTCATCCGCTGCCGAGTCAGGCGAAGGGGTGGCAAGTACCATTCTTGGCAGAGGCGATATTGATAGCAGTGTGATATTGGTGAATATATCGGTCTTTGTAGAGGGCGGTGTGCGCTTGTTCGTTCGCTGACAAAAGGAGGTAGGCTATGGCTCTTGAACGCACAGCCTTGGGAAGTCAGGCCGGCATTGTCTGGAACTCGCAGGATAAGTGCCGGCATGGTCGGTGACGACGCGGACCTGCCAAGCCGTCCAGTGATCGAGCCGCGCAGTTATCCTGACCGAGTGCTCAGTGATCGCCACTCGTTTCATCAGCTGCTGCTGGGTTTGGATGGCCATGTCGAACTTGACGTGGAAGGGCGTGCGTTGCGCGTCTCTCCCGGCGTATTGATGCCGGTAGCCAGCGGCGACCATCATCACTATCTGGCGCCGGGAGCTAACCGTGTCCTGGTGCTTGACCTGCCGGAAAACTGGTGCGAGACGCTGTCGCTGAGCTGGCTGTTCATGACCGGTGGCAAGGGGTGGCGCTTACCCACGGCCATGCGCAATAGAGCAGTGAGTCTGGCGGGGAACTCGGAAATACTGGTGGACTGGCTGTGTGGTCTGTCAGGCAATGTCGGGCGTCGGGTTACACCGCCGCGACTGCGCTTGCTGTCACTGCTGCCAATGGTAAGGGCGAATCTTTCGCATCCCTGGCGTATCGCTGAGCTGGCCGCGCACTGTCATCTGGCCGAGGCCAGCTTTTCCCGTCAGTTTCGCGCCCTGATGGGTGTCTCTCCCTATGCCTGGCTGGTTGGCGAGCGCCTGCAGCGCGCCAGGCGCTTGATGCTGACCACGAATGCCCTGCTGACCGAAGTTGCCCTGGCCTGTGGCTTTGCCGACGCGGCGCACTTTTCGCGAGTGTTTCGCGAGCATCACGACGCAAGTCCGCGGAGTTGGCGTAACCGGCATGCAAGTGGTCAGATTTCGACAAGTACGATGTCAGACACGGATCCATACTCCCCGAGATAGCGTTGGTATGCCTGTTGCACAACCAATGATGTCTGGATGGGAGTGAATGACGATGTCTAACAACGCCATGGCAGACGCGCAACGCCGCCGCGCAACGCTGATCGGGGCGACAACCGTCCTCAACTGGGCGCTGCTTGCCGCACTGACCCAGCTGTCCGGCGCGGTGCCGCCGTTTCTGCTGACGGCGCTG
>DATHXP010000242.1:0-1500 GCA_035459605.1 Halomonas sp.
GTCAATCCCTGATGAATATTTCAAAAACGTGCGCACCGTGGTTCTTGAGGGCGTAGCGGGCAAGACCGCGCCCACCACCATCGCCAGTCGGATTCAGGAAGCGACGGGCGTCAGCTATCGGCGGGCGCGGGTTATCGCAAGCTCGAAGGCGCGCTCCTGCTCAGCCGGAGTGGAGAAGTTGCGGTTGAAATCAAGGCCGCACTCGCCGACCGCCACCACGCCTGGTTGGCGATGCAGCTCGGCCATGGCGCTGGCCAGCTCCGCTGTCCAGCCGCTGGCGTCGTGGGGGTGCACGCCAGCGGTGGCGTAGAGCCCCGGATGACGCTGGGACAGCGCCAGGGCCTGCTCGGCGTGGGCAAGGTCGGTGCCGGTGACAATCAGCGTCTCGACGCCGGCTGCCCTGGCGCGGGCAAGGGTCGCCTCGAGATCCGTGGCGAAGCTGGCATGGGTCAGGTTGGCACCGATATCCACCAGGGGCGCCGGAGATCGAAAACGCAGCGCTTCAGGCAAGTAATCGTCGATATCCGCAGGTGAGTCGGCCACGGCGATGCACTCCTTGTCTTGAATGGTGTGTCAGGCGGGTGCGCATTGTACCCGGAGGCATTGGCGTCGAGCCACGTTTGAACACATGGTTTACAATATGGCCCTTGTCGACAAGAGAGGTGGATGCGTGACTCTGTTACGTCTTGAACAGCTACAGCTGGCCTATGGCCCCCAGGTGCTGCTTGACGGCGCCGACCTGGTGCTGGAGCGAGGTGAGCGGCTGGCGCTCGTAGGGCGCAACGGCACGGGCAAATCGACGCTGCTCAAGCTGGTGGCCGGCGAGATCCTGCCCGACGGCGGCAGCATCTGGCGTGCTCCCGGTCTCAAGATCGGGGTGCTGGCTCAAGACCTGCCCGATGCCTCCGGCGAAACCATCTTCGACGTGGTCGCCCAGGGCTTGCCCGAAGCCGGTGAACTGCTCAGCGAGTATCATCATCTTGTTCAGTCGGACGAGCCCGACATGGATCGCATGGCTGCCCTGCAGGGGCGTCTGGAGGCCATCGACGGCTGGTCATTCCATCGCCGCATCGACGTGGTGCTGACCCGGCTGGGGCTGCCCGAAGATGCCGCCATGGCCGACCTCTCGGGCGGCTGGCGCCGTCGGGTGGCGCTGGCCAGGGCGCTGGTGGCCGAGCCCGACCTGCTGCTGCTCGATGAGCCCACCAACCACCTGGACCTGGACACCATTGCCTGGCTAGAGGAGCAGTTAGCTGTTTTCGATGGCTCGGTGCTGTTCATTACCCACGACCGTACCTTCCTGTCCAACCTGGCCACCGCCATTTTAGAACTCGACCGCGGGCGGCTCGGCCGCTATCCCGGCAGCTACGCCGAGTATCAGGCGCGCAAGCACCACGAGCTGGAAGTCGAAGCTCGGGAAAACGCCGAGTTCGACAAGAAGCTGGCCCAGGAGGAGGCCTGGATTCGCCAGGGCATCAAGGCGCGACGCACCCGCAACGA
>DATHXP010000243.1:0-6420 GCA_035459605.1 Halomonas sp.
GGTGGCCGAATACCGCATAGCGGTCCGTCATGAGGTTCCTCCAGTCTGGTCCTCGCCCAGCCAGTCGCGCGGCTGCAGGTAATACGCGAGCCGCGCCTCGGGGCTGTCGGGCTCGGGCTCCCAGCGGTAGGCCCAGCGCGCCAGCGGCGGCATGGACATCAGAATCGATTCGGTGCGCCCGCTGCTCTGCAGGCCAAACAGCGTGCCGCGGTCCCAGACCAGGTTGAACTCCACGTAGCGCCCGCGCCGATAGAGCTGAAAGTCGCGCTCGCGCTCGCCCCAGGCCGTGTCGCGCCGCCGCTGCACGATGGGCAGGTAGGCGTCCAGAAAACTGTCGCCCACCGCCTGCAAAAAGGCAAAGCAGCGCGCGAAGCCGCCCGCGTTGAGATCATCGAAGAACAGCCCGCCCACGCCGCGCGTCTCGTCGCGATGCTTGAGGTAGAAGTAGTCGTCGCACCAGGACTTGTAGCGCGGGTAGACATTCTCGCCGAAGGGGGCGCAGGCGTCGCGCGCCGTGCGGTGCCAGTGGCGCACGTCTTCGATCAGCGGATAGAAGGGCGTGAGGTCGTAGCCGCCGCCGAACCACCACGTCGGCGTCTCGCCCTCCTGCTCGGCGAAGGCGGCGTGGATGAACGGCGACCTCGAATGCCCCACGGGGTGGCCGAACACCGCATAGCGATCCGTCATCATGCTTCTCCTGTTTTTTCATCGCCCAGCCAGTCGCGCGGCTGCAGATAATACGCAAGCCGCGCCTCGGGGCTGGCGGGCTCGGGCTCCCAGCGGTAGGCCCAGCGCGCCAGCGGCGGCATCGACATCAGAATCGACTCGGTGCGCCCGTTGCTCTGCAGGCCAAACAGCGTGCCGCGATCCCAGACCAGGTTGAACTCCACGTAGCGCCCGCGCCGATAGAGCTGAAAGTCGCGCTCGCGCTCGCCCCAGGGCGCGTCGCGACGCCGGCGCACGATGGGCAGGTAGGCGTCCAGAAAACTGTCGCCCACCGCCTGCAAGAAGGCAAAGCAGCGCGCGAAGCCGCCGGCGTTGAGGTCATCGAAGAACAGCCCGCCCACGCCGCGCGCCTCGTCGCGATGCCTGAGGTAAAAATAGTCGTCGCACCAGGACTTGTAGCGCGGGTAGACATCCGCGCCGAAGGGAGCGCAGGCGTCGCGGGCCGTGCGGTGCCAGTGGCGCACGTCCTCGAGCAGCGGATAGAAGGGCGTGAGGTCGTAGCCGCCGCCGAACCACCACACCGGCGCCTCGCCCTCCTGCTCGGCGATGAGGAAGCGCACGTTGCCGTGGCTGGTGGGCACGTGGGGGTTTTCCGGGTGCAACACCCAGGACACCCCCATGGCGTGAAAGCTGCGCCCGGCAAGCTCGGGCCGGGCCGCCGTGGCCGACGGCGGCAGCGCGGCGCCGTGCACATGGGAGTAGTTGACGCCGCCCTTCTCGAACAGCGCGCCGTTCTCGATCACCCGCGAACGTCCGCCGCCGCCCTCCTCGCGGGTCCAGGCGTCCTCGCGGAACGCCGCGCCGCCGTCCTCCTCGGCCAGGCCGGCGCACAGCCGCTCCTGGAGGTCGAGCAGATAAGTCTTGACGTCGTCGAGGTAAGCGTGGGCCACGGGGCCTCCTTGAACAGTGAACGAAGGGGAGGATCAGGCGCGCAGCACCTGGCCGGTCACCAGGTCGCGAATGGTGCTGGGTCGCTCATGGCCGCCCAGCGGGCCGTCGAGCACGGCGTCGAGCGCGGCGCCGAAAACAGCGCGAACCTGGGCACTGCTCATTGCCGCGGGCTCGCCGGCGCGGTTGGCCGAGGTCGACACGATCGGGCCGCCAAACGCCAGGCACAGCCGCGCTACCAGGGGATGGCGGCAGATTCTCAGCGCCACGCGCGGGTGATCGCCGCGCACCAGGCGGTGGGCGCGACCGTTGTCCGGCACCAGCCAGGTGGTTGGCGTATCGCTTGGCTGTTCCAGCCGGCGACGCTGCGCCGCCGATAGCTCATCGAGCCAGGGCGCCAGCTGATCCAGCCCGGCCGCCACCAGAATCACGCCCCTGGACGGGTCGCGGCGCTTGAGCGCCAATAAACGCGTCAGCGCAATCGTGCTATCGGGGTCGCAGCCAAGCCCCCACACCGCCTCGGTCGGGTAGGCAATCACTCCTTCTTGACGCAGCGCGTCAACGGCGGCGGCGAGCGCGGCGCAGCTTGGCGAGTGGGACATGACGCTATTCAGTGGCATCGAGCGGCGGTTGAAAAAACGTGGCTGAAAAGAAAGAGAGGCATTGTACCACCCGCGGCCCGCGCGCGGCAGGATCAACCGCGGCGCCGTGCCGACAGGCGCACCCAGCCGCCAGGCACCTGATCGGCCAGCCCGTCGAGGGCCAGCGTCATCAGCTGATTCTGGCACGCCGGGGGCGAAAGCCCGCTCAGCCCCACCAGCACGTCCATTGGAATGGGCGTATCGCTCAGCCAGGCCAGCAGCGGATCGTCTGCCAGAACGGGACCGGCCGCTTCGCCCGCGCCGACAGCGGCCTTCGACGGCTGGTCGCGCGGTTGATGAAGGGCCCAGTCGGGCAGCTCGGCGAGGATATCGTCGATCCCCCGCACCAGCGCCGCGCCTTCGCGAATCAGTCGCAGACAGCCGCCGGCTTCGGGGTTATGAATCGAGCCGGGCACGGCAAACACTTCGCGCCCCTGCTCGCCGGCCAGTCGCGCGCTGATCAATGAACCGCTGCGCTCTGCGGCCTCGACGACCAGCACGCCCAGCGACAGACCGGTCACAATGCGGTTGCGCCGCGGAAAGAAAGCGGGATGCGCCCGGGTGCCCGGCGGATGCTCCGACAGCAGCAGGCCGCCCGGCTGGCCGAGCCGTTCATGCAGCCGCCGATGGCGGGCCGGATAGATCACATCCACCCCGCAGCCCAGCACGCCGATGCTGCTGCCCCCGGCCTCCAGCGCCGCCCACTGGGCGGCTCCGTCGATGCCCAGCGCCATGCCGCTGACCACGCAGAAGCCCCGCTCCGCCAGGGCCCGAGCAAAGAGGCCCGCATTGTTGAGCCCCTCACGGGACGCGCGCCGCGTGCCGACCATCGCCAGCCGCGGCGCGTCAAGAACACTGAGATCGCCCCGGGCCCACAGCACCGGCGGCGGGTCGCTCAGCGCTGACAGCGAAGCTGGCCAGCGGGCATGCCTCGGATGCAGCAGGTAGCGCTGAGCCGCGGGGTCACACCAGGCCAGCTGCGCATCGACGGCGGCCGCCAGGGAGCTGTGCCCGGGATGATCCAGGGCCAGGCGCAGCGCCTTGGCGGCGCCGGGCGGAAGCCTGGCCAGCCACCCCTCCGGCCAGTCGGGTGAAGACTCGACCAGCGCCGCCAGCTTCACCACCCCGAGCCCGGGGAGCTGCGACAGCAGCAGCCACTCTCGCGCGCCAAGCGTCATCGGTTAAGGCCTCAGCGCCGCGCCGTATCCATCAGGCGGCGCGGATTATGCAGCCGGTCGCCAACCTCGAGGATATGCGCTGCGCTCATGATCAGCCCGTAGCTCATCTTGTCGAAGCTGCGAAAAACCATCACCAGGCCCGCATCCTCGCCCGGCATGCGCAGCGCTTCACCGCTGCGCGGGTCGGTGGCCAGATGACCGCGGCGCTCGACGGCCAGCATATGGCCGGGGGCAATGCCGTCACGCCTGCCCTTATTCAGGGCTACCACGCTGAGCGGTCCCAGAAAGCGGATGCCGTCCTTGACCGCCAGAATAGCGCCGTCGATAGCGCTTTCTGGCGCGTCCGGAATGAATTCGGCAGCGAAGCCCGGATCGTCCAGGGGCAGGATAATGTCGTTGCTGCTGATCTCGCGCTCGCTGCTCAGCGCCCGCATCACCGCGATGTCGCTGTCCTGGCGCACCAGCTGCGCCTCGCCGATGCTCTGCAGCTCAAGCCCCAGAACTTCACCAGACGTCGGATCCAGGTAGCGCTCGCCGAGGCGATAGATGCCGTAGCGCCGATACTGCCCGACGTCGCCCCGCGCGTAGAAGCGATCCCCGCTGGCGCTGATCAGACGCCCATTGTCGCCGGCGACCACGTAGGCCAGCTCGGTGAGGCTGTCCGGATCGGTCACAATGCGGTACCTGGCGAGAAACGCTTCCACGGCCTCCAGCGGCACCGGGCCGATGGCCTCGCGATGGGACAGGGTACGCACCTTCGGCGAGAGCTTGACCACGCCCTGGCCGCGCTCCAGGCCCAGACAAGGCCGACCGCCGCAGTCGTAGAGATAGACGATATCGCCAGGATAGATAAGGTGCGGATTGCGAATCTGAGGGTTGACGTCCCACACCTCCGGCCACTGCCAGGGGTGCTGCAGGAAGCGACCGGAGATGTCCCACAGCGTATCGCCCTTGACCACAGTGTAGCGATCCGGCGCGTCCCGTTTAAGCCCCTGGTCCCACGAAAGCCCCTGCGCCTGAGCCGCCGCTGCCAGCGCGCCGATGGCCATCCCGCAAAGCCAGCGACGCACGCTCCTCTTTGAGCTAGTCTGTTTCATTCCTTTGCTCTCTTTTCCCTGGCCTTTATTGGCCTACGATCTCTGTCACACTACCTCTGCACCGCCCCTAAAGGGAACTCTTCGCCCATGGTGCAGTCGGATACGATTAGATATCATATGCAATACGGATACCTTCACTAGGGGGATATCAACCCTCAAGATAGACATATCCAGCCCATGACAGCACAACGGTGACATCAACGCCATGGCGAAACTCGCTATCCTCGAATTCCCCGACGAGCGTCTGCGCACCAAGGCCGCAGCGGTCGAATCCGTCGACGACAACGTGCGCCGTCTGGTCGACGACATGTTCGAGACCATGTACGCCGCGCCGGGCATCGGCCTGGCGGCAACTCAGGTCGACGTTCATCGTCGCATCATCGTGATCGACGTCAGCGACGATCAGAGCCAGCCGCTGGTGCTGATCAACCCGAGCTACACGCCGATCAACGCGCAGCGCGAGCCGATGCAGGAGGGCTGCCTTTCGGTTCCCGAGTACTACGCCGACGTGCCACGCGCGCTGAGCGTCAGGCTCGACGCTCTGAATCGCGACGGCAAGCCCTATACGCTCGAGGCCGAAGGCCTGCTGGCCCACTGCATCCAGCACGAGTGCGACCACCTCGAAGGCGTGCTGTTTATCGACTACCTCTCGCCGCTCAAGCGCGAGCGCGTGCTCAAGAAGATGCAGAAGCGCCAGCGCCTGGCCACTGCCTGACAGCGCGCCACGCGCTGTACACATTGCATACACATCAGGGCCGACTCCCGGACTCAGGGGGGCGGCCCTGATGCCGTCTGGGCCCGGCTTCGCTATCATAGCGGTAGTCTGCTAACGCTCCACTATCTCTTCTCTACGCCAGGCCATCGACCATGACCCGACCCCTACGCGTGATTTTCGCCGGCACGCCCGACTTCGCTGCCGAGAGCCTCACGGCCCTGCTGGGCAGCCGCCACCGCGTCATCGCCGCTTATACTCAGCCCGACCGTCCCGCCGGCCGGGGCCGCAGGCTGACCCCCAGTCCGGTCAAGGCGCTTGCCACGCAGCACGCTATCCCGGTGTATCAGCCGCCGAGCCTCAGGGACGCCGAGACGCAGCAGGCGCTGGCCGCGCTCGACGCCGACCTGATGGTGGTGGTGGCCTACGGCCTGATCCTGCCCAGGGCGATTCTCGAGACGCCGCGGCTGGGGTGCATCAACGTGCACGCCTCGCTGCTGCCGCGCTGGCGCGGCGCGGCCCCTATTCAGCGCGCCATCGAAGCCGGCGACCGCGAAAGCGGCGTGACCATCATGCAGATGGACGAAGGCCTGGATACCGGCGACATGCTGCGGGTGCGGCGCACGCCGATTACCGCCACCACCACCGGCGGCGAGCTGCATGACCGCCTGGCGGTGCTTGGCGGCGAGGCGCTGCTGGAGACGCTGGACGCCCTGGCGGACGGCTCCCTTACCGCCACGCCCCAGCCCGAGCGGGGCGTGACCTACGCCGCCAAGCTGTCCAAGGCCGAGGCCGAAGTCGATTTTTGCCAGGACGCCGCAGCGCTTGCCGCCCGCATCCGGGCATTCAACCCCTGGCCGGTGGCCTGGTGCAGCCTGGGCAGCGAACGCCTGCGCTTGCTGATGGCCAGCGTCGGCAGCCCGCGTCCGGACGAGCAGCCAGCCGCGCCCGGCACGCTGCTGAATCACGCCGACGATGGCGATGGGCAGGCGCTGCGTATCGCCTGCGGCCCGGCCGGCGAGCAGGTGCTGAACGTCAGTCGCGCACAGCTGCCCGGCGGCAAGGCCATGCCGGTGCGTGACCTGCTGCTGGCGCGCGCCGAGCGCTTCGCGCCGGGCACTCGCCTGACCACGGAGACCTCCTCATGAGCAACGCCAGCCGCCGCGACCAGCCCAGAA
>DATHXP010000244.1:0-3539 GCA_035459605.1 Halomonas sp.
AGGCGACGGCGCTGTCAATCCCAGCCAAAGCGGCGAATATAGTAGCGCTTCATCAGCGCCGTCAGCAGGACGTAGCCCAGCATGATTGCCGCCAGCCAGCCGAAGTAGGCCAAGGGCAGGGGCTGCAGCTTGAAGTAATCGGCCAGCGGACCCATGGGCAGGTACACGCCGATGGCCATGATCAGCAGCGTCATGCCAAGCAGCGGCCACGAGGCCTGGCTCTGGATGAAGGCGATTTTCGGCGTGCGGATGATGTGCACGATGAAGGTCTGCGTGAGCAGGCCGACCACGAACCAGCCAGACTGGAAGAGCGCCTGGTCGGCAACGGTATTGGCCAGAAACACGTACCACATCACGGTAAAGGTGGCGATGTCGAAGATCGAGCTCAGCGGCCCGAAAAACAGCATGAAGCGGCCAATGCCGGCGGGGTTCCACTGCAGCGGGCGGCGCACCAGCTCTTCGTCGACGTTGTCCAGCGGGATGGCCACCTGGGAGATGTCGTAGAGCAGGTTTTGCACCAGCAGGTGCAGCGGCAGCATCGGCAGAAACGGCAGGAAAACGCTGGCGATCAGCACCGAGAACACGTTGCCGAAGTTGGAGCTGGCGGTCATGCGGATGTACTTGAGCATGTTGGCGAAGGTCTTGCGGCCTTCGATCACGCCGCGCTCCAGCACCAGCAGGCTGCGTTCCAGCAGGATGATGTCGGCCGCTTCCTTGGCGATGTCGACGGCACCATCGACCGAGATGCCGATGTCGGCCGCGCGCAGCCCGGGCGCGTCGTTGATGCCGTCGCCCATGAAGCCGACCACGTGGCCCTGGTCGCGCAGGCTGCGCACGATGCGCTCCTTGTTGAGCGGCGAGACGCGGGCAAAGACGGTGCTGGTCTGAACCGCCGTGGCCAGCGTGTCATCGTCCATGGCATCGATTTGCGCGCCGAGCAGAAAGCCGTCCACTGTCAGCCCGACCTGGCGGCAGACTTCGGTTGCTACCAGCTCATTGTCGCCGGTGATCACTTTCACGGTCACGCCGTGCTCGGCCAGCGCCTTGAGCGCCGGGGCGGTCGACTCCTTGGGCGGGTCGAGAAAAGCGATATAGCCCATCAGCGTCAGGCCGGACTCGTCGGCCTTTGAATATACGGTCTGATCGGGTGGAATCTCCTTCATTGCCACCGCCACCACGCGCAGGCCGCTTTCGTTCAGGCCGCGCAGCACGCCAAGAAAGCGCTCCCGCCGCTCGGCGTCCAGCGGATAGGTCTGCCCGTCGTACTCTACCCGCGTGCAGATATCGAACATTTCCTCGGCCGCGCCCTTGCAGATCAGCTCGTGGTGTTTCTCGCGCTCGGATACCACCACCGACATGCGGCGGCGTTCGAAGTCGAACGGAATCTCGTCGATCTTTCTATAGCTGCCGCGCACGTCCAGCTCGGTCTCAAGCTCGACGTGATCGAGCACGGCGCGATCCAGCAGGTTCTTCAGGCCGGTCTGGAAATAGCTGTTGAGGTAGGCAAACCCCAGCACCTCGTCCGAGTCATTGCCGGCCGCGTCGGTGTGGCGGGCCAGCGCGATCTTGTCCTGGGTGAGCGTGCCGGTCTTGTCGGTGCACAGCACGTCCATGGCGCCAAAGCTCTGAATCGCATCCAGCCGCTTGACGATCACTTTCTGGCGCGACAGCATCACCGCGCCGCGCGCCATGGTGGTGGTGACGATCATCGGCAGCATTTCCGGCGTCAGCCCGACCGCCACCGACAGCGCGAACAGGAAGGCCTCCGGCCAGTCGCCCTTGGTGAAGCCGTTGATGAACAGCACCAGCGGCACCATCACCAGTGCGAAGCGGATCAGCAGCCAGCTGACCCTGTTGACGCCGAGCTGGAAGGCGTTTTCCTCACCCGCAGCGGCCACCCGCGTGACGCGGGTGGCCAGCGTGCCGAAATAGGTGTCGTTGCCGGTGGCCAGCACCACCGCGGTGGCGGTGCCGGATATGACGTTGGTGCCCATGAACACCAGGTTGTTCATCTCCAGCGCGGAGCCGTCGTCCCGGCCGGCGCTTGGGAATTTCTCCACCGGCAGCGATTCGCCGGTCATCGCCGACTGGCCAAGGAACAGGTCGGTGGCGGTCATCACGCGGCAGTCGGCCGGCACCATGTCGCCGGCTGAGAGCAGCACGATGTCGCCCGGCACCAGTTCCTCGATCGGAATCTCGCGCGGTCGGGCAGGGCGCGCACCTGCCCTGGTATCTGCGTCGATATCGACATCGGCATCTTCGGGGGCGCGCCTGCGCACCGTGGCGGTGTTGCTGACCTGTGCCCTGAGCGCCTGCGCGGCCAGGTTGGAGCGTCGTTCTTGAAAAAAGCGGATCAGCGTGGCCAGCACCACCATGACGCCGATCACCACCGTGCCCTGCAGGTCGCCGGTGAAGAGCGACACCGCGGCGAGCACGCTCAGCAGCAGGTTGAACGGGTTGTTGTAGCTCAGCCAGAGGTGGCGCCACCAGGGTATCGGGCGGTCGTGCTCGACCTCGTTGGGGCCGTGCGTCTGCAGCAGCGCCTCGGCCTGCGCCTCGTCCAGGCCCTGCGTCGAGGTCTCCAGCTGCGCCAGTACTTTGTTGAGGTCGGCGCGGGCCTGGTCGACCAGCCGCTGGTTGAGGGTGTCCGAACGTCGCACGGCTCGCCGATCGCGCGGCAGCGAATCAAGAACGGGCTGACGCCGAAACAGTTTCCTGCTGCGGCGCGCTGCCAAGTATCGCGCGAAGTATTGACTGAAGATGTCCATGGGCTGGTGCTCCTTTGTCAGCCAATCACATCCTTGCAGGGCAGCATCAAGGACCACGAATAGCAGGATCCGGGGACTGTCCTGACAGTTCAAACTGACCGCTCGCTTCCAGCTTGAGTGTGTCATCTGGCGGCGGAAAGTGGCCGTCGAAGACCTCATGACCTCCAATCACCGGCGGCTGCACCTGCTCATCAAGGAGATCGCTATCACGCCACGGCAGGGGAGACGGAGGAGCACCGGTCGTCGTCCGGCGCAATGGCTTCGCTGTTGGCGTATGTTATCGTATCGCTGTCGGCGACACTGCGGATCATCCTGAATACAGACTCGATGCAGTTGCCCGTCGGCGTTCCCCGTACCATGGACTACCTTCCCGTATCGAAACTGCGGGCGTAGATATGCCCGGAGCCGTTTTGAATGAGCCAGCCCAGTGATCCCAGTCTCGAAGAGATGGCCGATGAAGTGCGGTCGGCCATTCGCTCGCAGCGCCGCCGGGGCCGTTTTGGCCTGATTGGCTGGCTCGCAGCCGGCGTCGTGCTGCTGATCCTGCTGCTGTGGTGGTTTTGGCCGCGCGAGACGATCATTGAATGGGAAACCCACGCCGTTGACCGCGGCAACATGGTTCTTATGGCCACCGCCACCGGCAATCTCGAACCCCGCAGTGAAGTCACCGTCGGCGCCGAGATCTCGGGTCTGATCCGCGAGGTGCTCGTCATCGAGAACGATCCGGTCGCGATAGGCGATATCCTGGCCCGATTCGATACCGAAGAGCTG
>DATHXP010000245.1:0-21673 GCA_035459605.1 Halomonas sp.
TTCCTGGGTGGCTGGCTGCCCTCGCAGCAGAATATCTATGACGCTGCGATGGAATCCAACGCCATTATTGATCTAGGCAATAACGTGGAAGGCGCGCGCATGGGCTTCGCAGTGCCCGGCTACGTGTACAAGGCGGGTATCACGAGTGCCACCCAGCTGGACGAGCCCGAGAACCGCGAGCGTTTCGGCGCCGAGTTTTTCTCGATCGAAAGCGGTTCGACTGTGGGCGAGGCGATCCACAAGGCCGCCGATGCCGACGTGCACGGCCTGGGCGATTGGACCATTCGCGAGTCGTCTACTGCCGGCATGTTGGCCGAGGTCGATGCCGCCTATCGTGATCAGCGCTGGATCGTCTTCTACGGCTGGACACCGCATTGGATGGCACCTGAATACGATATGGCTATCCTTGACGATCCGGCCAACGTATACGGCAAGGAGGGCGGCAAGAGTGATATCCGTACCATCGTGCGGCGCGAATTCAGCGAGACCAACCCCAATCTGACGCGCTTCCTTGATCAGCTGGTGTTCAGCGCCGACGAACAGAGTCGGTTCATCGATGAGTTCAGCCAGCAGCGCAAGGACCTGGAAGACGTCGCCGAGCAGTGGATCAACGCCAATCCCGAACGCATCGCGACCTTTTTTGAAGGCGTGACCACTCGAGAAGGCGAGCCTGCCAGCGTCGAGTAAGTCAAAGCCGCGTTTTTCTTTTCTTTGGTGATCCGACAGGGAAACCACCCATGCGTTATTCTGCTTTAACTACCCGCATCGCCGGCGAGGGCGCAGCCGCCTGGGATATTCATTTTCATGCCATGCAGCGCAAGGCGCAGGGCGAGGATATCATCGTGCTGTCCGTGGGCGACCCCGATTTCATCACGCCGCGCCCGATCATCGACAGCGCCGTGGCCAGCCTGGAGGGCGGCGCCACCCACTACGCCGACGTGCAGGGCAAGCAGCGCCTGCGCGAGCTGATCGCCAAGGGGCATCGCAGCAGGGGCGGCGCGGCCGACGCAGACAATGTGGCGGTGCTGGCCGGTGCCCAGTGCGGGCTCTACGCCGTCGCCCAGTGCCTGCTCGATCCGGGTGACGAAGTGATCGTGTTCGACCCCATGTACGTCACCTACGAGGCCTTTCTGGGCGCTACCGGGGCAACGCTGGTCCCGGTGCCCATGCGGGCAGACGAGGACTTTCAGCCGCGCGCGGCGGACATCGAGGCGGCGATCACGCCGCGCACCAGGGCCATCATGGTCAACAGCCCGCACAACCCCACCGGCCAGGTGCTGGGGCGAGAACACTGGCAGGCGATCGCCGAGGCGTGTCAGCGCCATGACCTGTGGCTGATCTCCGACGAGGTCTATGGCGAGCTGGTCTTCGAGGACGAACATCTGTGCCCCGCCAGCCTGCCGGGCATGGCCGAGCGCACCGCCGTGGTCAACAGCTTGTCGAAGTCCCACGCCATGACCGGCTGGCGCCTGGGCTGGGTGATCGGTCCCAAGCCGCTGATCGAGCATCTGACCAACCTGGCCCTGTGCATGCTCTACGGCTGCCCGGACTTCATCCAGGACGCCGCCTGCGCCGCGCTGGAGCATCCGCCCGAGGAGCTGGCGTGGATGCGCGAGACCTACCGGCAGCGCCGCGACGCGGTGTGCGAGACCCTGGCCGGCAGCAAGGTGCTCGAGGTGCGCAGGCCCAAGGCCGGCATGTTCATGATGGTGGATATCCGCCGCACCGGCCTGTCGACCCAGGCGTTTGCCGACCGTCTGCTGGCGGAGCACAACGTCTCGGTGCTGTCCGGCGAGGCCTTCGGCCCCTCCGCGGCGGGTTTCGTACGCCTCAGCCTCACCGTGGAGGTGGATCTGCTGCGCGATGCCTGCCGACGCCTCGAGCGCTGCGCCGAGCAGTGCCTGAGCGACGCCGAGTAAACGCAGCGCACAGCGATGACCATGCCATCGCTGTGCGCATTTCTTTCATCTGACGACAGGAGGGGTATGGCTAGCCTGATCTTTGAACCCCGTCACCGCTTATGAATACAGCAAACGTATCACCCACCGCTGCCGAAACGCCCACGATTGAAGCGCGTCATCTGGTCAAGCATTTCGGCGATCTCGAAGTATTGAAGGACGTTTCCCTCTCCGTCAGCGAAGGCCATGTCGTCTCGATCATCGGCTCCAGCGGCTCGGGCAAGAGCACCCTGCTGCGCTGCATGAATCTGCTGGAGCGCCCCAATCGCGGCGAGCTGACCATCGCCGACGAGTCCATTCGCTTTACCCATGACGCCCAGGGCAATATCAGCGGCCTGGATCGCCGCCAGCTTCACCGCCTGCGCGCCAAGGTCGCCATGGTCTTTCAGCAGTTCAATCTGTGGCCGCACCTGACGGTGCTGGGCAACGTGATCGAAGCGCCCATGCGGGTGCGTGGCCTGAGCCGGCGCGAGGCCACCAGGCTGGGCGAGCACTACCTGGCCAAGGTCGGCATGTCCGACAAGCGCGATCAGTATCCCGCCTATCTTTCCGGCGGCCAGCAGCAGCGGGTTGCGATCGCCCGCGCCCTGGCCATGGAGCCCCGGGTATTGCTGTTTGATGAACCCACCTCGGCGCTGGACCCGGAGCTGGTCAGCGAAGTGCTGGGGGTGATTCGCGATCTCGCCGCCGAAGGCCGCACCATGCTGATGGTGACCCACGAGATGAGTTTTGCTCGGGAAGTCTCGCATCAGGTGGTGTTTCTGCACCACGGAGAGATCGAAGAAGCCGGCACGCCGGAGCAGGTCTTCGAACACGCCAGCAGCGAACGCTGCCGGCAGTTCCTGTCCAGCGTGAGCTGAGACACAAGATAATAACGCGAGAGGAAACAGATAATGAAACGCGCATTGGCATTAGCCGTGGGTATCACCGGCCTGACCCTGGCCGGCGTGAGCGTGGCGGACGACCCGCTCAAGATCGGCATTTCCGCGGAGCCCTACCCGCCCTTCACCTATAAGGGGGCCGATGGCAGCTGGACCGGCTTCGAGGTCGAGCTTGGGCTGCTGCTGTGCAAGCAGATGCAGGCCGAGTGCAAGATCACGCCGACCGGCTGGAGCGGAATTTTCCCGGCGCTGAACTCCGGCAAGATCGACATGATCATGAACTCCCTGTCGATTACCGACAAGCGCAAGCGGATCATCAACTTCACCGACCCCTACTACTACACCCCCGCCGCCTACGTGGCCGCCAAGGATGCTGACCTGGACATTCCCGACGGGCTCGATGGCAAGGTGCTGGGCGTGCAGGGCACTACCACCAACGCCACCTATGTGCGTCGGGAGCTACGTAACAGCGGTGCCGAGGTCAAGATCTACGACCAGCAGGAGCAGATCAATCGCGATCTGCTGGCCGGGCGCATCGATGTGATGCTCGCCGATGAAATCGCCATGGCCGAATTCGTCGAGCGCGACGAGGCCCAGGATTACGCCATTGTTGCCACGGCGCCGAAAAGCGAGATCTTCGGCGAGGGGGTGGGTATCGGGCTGCGCAAGGACGACGACGAGCTCAAGCAGCGCCTTAACGAGGCCATCGCGGCGGTGGTGGAAAACGGTCAGTGCGGCGAGCTATCGCAGCGCTATTTCGACACGGATATCTGCGGCGGTGCCTGATTCCGCACTGCCGTTTCTTCTCCTGCCAGGATGATTCCCGGCAGGAGGCTTCGCTCATCTGACAAAGAATCCGATCATGGGAAACTATCAGAACGAAGGACTCCAGGCCTGGGCCGGCCCCATCCTGCAAGGTGCGCTCGTGACGATAGAGATCGCCCTGCTGGCCTACGCCATCGGCCTGGGGCTGGGGCTGATCGGCGCCAGCGCCCGGCTCAGCGGCTGGGCGCCGTTGCGCGCCCTGGGCACCGTCTATTCCACGCTGGTGCGCGCGATTCCGGAGCTGCTGCTGATCATCCTGCTTTACTATGCCGGCACCCAGGCCCTCAACGCCGGGCTCGGCGCCCTGGGGTTTGAAGGCGCCGCCATGCAGATCAGCGGTTTTGTGACCGCCGTGGGGGTGCTGGCCTTCGTCCAGGGCGCCTATATGACCGAGGTGTTTCGCGGCGCCATTCTGGCAATTCCCCGGGGCCAGCTCGAGGCGGCAGACGCTTATGGCCTGTCGCGCTGGACGCGCTTTCACCGCATCGTCATTCCCGCGATGCTGCCCAATGCCCTGCCGGGCATGTCCAACCTGTGGCTGATTCTGGTCAAGGACACCGCCCTGATCAGCGTGATCGGCTTCGAGGAGCTGTTCTTCACCGCACAGCAGGCGGCGGCCAGTACGCGGTCGTACTTTCTCTTCTACAGCGTGGCGGGCGCGCTGTATCTGGTCATGACGTTGAGCTCCAACGTCCTTTTCGGGCGGGCCGAGCGCTATGTGCGCCGCGGCCAGCCCGGCGCATAGGAGGGTTTGTCCATGGATTTTTCCTGGCTGCTCGACCCCTTCTATCAGCAGTATCTGTGGACGGGGTTCGTCAACACGCTGGCGCTGGTGGCCGTTTCCGGGGTGCTGGGGCTGCTGCTGGCGGTGGTTATCGCGCTGTTGCAGATCCACGGCCCCAGGCCGGTGGTCTGGCTGGTGCGCGGCTTCACCACGGTGATTCGCGGCACGCCGCTGCTGGTGCAGCTGTTCTTCTTCTACGACGGCGTGGGGCGCCTGCTGCCACAGATTCCCGGCATTCAGGACAGCCTGATCTGGCCGATCCTGCGCGATCCATTCTTCTACGGCGCCCTGACCTTTACCGTCAGCGTGGGAGCCTACTCCGGCGAGGTGATTCGCGGGGCCATGCTCAGCGTACCCAACGGCGAGCGCGAGGCCGGCCGCGCCTTCGGCCTGTCGCGCTGGCAGGTGCTCTATCGCCTGTGGTTGCCGCGGGCGGTACAGATTTGCCTGCCGACCCTGACTGGGGAGATGATCCTGCTGCTCAAGTCGGTGCCGCTGGTGTCCACCATTGCGCTGATGGATCTGCTCAAGGCCGCCAACCTGGTGCGCGACGAAACCTTCCTGGTCTACGAGCCGCTGCTGCTGATCGCCGGCATCTATATTGCCCTGACCCTGGTGCTGACCATCAGCATGCGTTTTGTCGAGCACAACTTTCCCGGGGCCCAGCCGGCCAAGACACGGCGCCGGTTTCTGCCCGGCTAGCGCGCCTCGAGTCGCAGTTGCGCATCACAGCCGCTCGATGACCAGCGCAATGCCCTGGCCGCCGCCGATGCATAGAGTGATCAGCCCGAAGCGGCCGGCGGTGCGTTCTAGCTCATGCAGCGCCTTGAGGATCAGAATGGCGCCGGTGGCGCCCACCGGATGACCCAGGGCGACGGCGCCGCCGTTGGGATTCATACGCTCTTCGGGAAAGCCGAGTTCACACGCTACAGCCATGGCCTGGGCGGCGAAGGCCTCGTTGGACTCGATCACGTCTATGTCTTCGATGCTGAGGCTAGCCTGCTCCAGGCAGCGGTGCACCGCGGGAATCGGACCCAGCCCCATTACGCCTGGCTCGACGCCGGCCGTCGCCGCGGTGCGCAGCCGTGCCCGAGGTTCAAGACCGCGCCGGCTGGCCTCATCGGTATGCGCCAGCACCAGCGTGGCGGCGCCGTCGTTGAGCCCCGAGGCGTTGCCGGCGGTGACCACACCGTCTTTCTTGAAAGCGGGCTTCAGGCGTGCCAGATCTTCCAGCGCGACACCTTCGCGCACGTGCTCATCGCGCTGGAAGAGCGTTTCGCTGCGGCCCTTGCGCACCTTGAGCGGCACGATCTGGCTGTCGAAGCGGCCTTCAGTAATTGCTCGGACCGCTTTCTGGTGGCTGGCCAGAGCAAAGACGTCCAGCTCTTCGCGAGAGAGCTTGTAACGCTGGGCGATGTTCTCTGCGGTCATGCCCATGTGGCCGCTGCCGAAGGGGTCGCTGAGGGTGCCCAGGGTCAGGTCGCTGATCGTTGCATCGCCCATGCGGATGCCGAAACGCGCGGCAGCAGGCAGCAGGTAGCCGCCGCGACTCATCGATTCGGCCCCGCCGGCAAGCGCCAGGCGACTGTCGCCCAGGGCGATCTGCTGAGCGGCGCTGAGCACGGCCTGCACGCCGGAGCCGCATAGCCGATTGACGTTAAAGGCGCCCGCACTGGGCGGCACGCCGGCTTCCAGCGCAATGTGCCGGGCCAGGTAGGCGTCGGCAGGCCCGGTGGTAATGATATGGCCATAGACGGCGTGGTCGATATCGCCGGCGGCCACGCCGGCATCGTCCAGCGCCGCCGTGGCGCTGGCAGCGCCCATTTCATGCGGCGCAAGGCCCGCCAGGCTGCCGCCAAAACTGCCGATCGCGGTGCGCTTGCCACCCAGGATAACGACTGAATCAAGTTTCATCGGTAATCTCCGAAACGCTGTACGCCGGTGTGCGCAGAAACTTTGACATGCCGGGCGCGAGTATCCGTGCTTCTATTCTGACGGTATGGCCAGAGCGTCGTGCAGCACCCGGGCGTTATGGCGCACCATGCCCAGCCAGGTGGCGGCGTCGCCGCTGCTTGCCAGGGCGTCGGAGTAGAGCGTGCCGGCGACCGGCACGCCGGTTTCCTCGGCCAGCTGGTCGAGCAGCGCCCGGCTGGTCATGTTCTCGTGAAACAGCGCGCGAATGTCGTTCTTGCGGATTACCTCGACCAGGGCGGCCAGGTCTGCAGCGCTGGGCTCGGCTTCGCTGGAGAGCCCCACCGGTGACAGAAACGTCAGGTGATAGGCGCGGGCGAAGTGGTCGAAGGCGCGATGGCTAGTAATCACCCGGGCGGTGTCCGGTATTTCGGCCAGCATCTGCTGTAACTCGGCGTGGGTGGCGGCAATCTCGGCCCGGTAGCGCTCGGCGCGCTGCTGGTAGGCGGCGGCGTTGTTCGGGTCGGCCTCGATCAGCCCGGCCAGGATATTGCCCACGTACACCTCGCCCAGCCCCAGGTCCTGCCAGGCGTGCGGGTCCTTGCCGCCGTGGTCGTGTCCTGCGTGGTCAAGGCCGTCGCGTTCACGTTCATCATGTTCGAGTTCGAGTGCTTCCTGGCTCAGGCGCTCCTCCACGCCTGCCGTGGCGATCACCGCCGGGCCCTGATAGTCGCTGGCCTTCACCAGCCGCTCCATCCAGCCCTCAAAGCTCATGCCGTTGAACACCACCAGGTCCGCCTGGCTGACGGCGCGGGCGTCGGTAGGGCGCGGGCTGTAGGCGTGGGCGTCCGAGTCGGGGCCGACCAGAGCTGTGACCTCGACGTCATCGCCGCCCAGATTCTCGACCATATCGGCCAGGATGCTGAAGCTGGCCAGCACCTGCAGGCGCTCCTTGGCCAGGGCTACGGGAGCCGCGCCAAGCAGGGCGAAAATCAAAAGCGAGCAGGAGAGAACACGATGCATGGCGGATTTTCCTGTGTAAATAAGGTCAACAAGTAGCTCAGGAGGACGAGGTGGGCGTGGGCTCGAGCGGCGCCGTGCGGCGCCGATAGCGAGCAATCAGGCTGTGCTGGCGGCCAAACAGCGCCGAGAACACATAGGCCACCCCTGCCAGCAGGATAATCGCCGGCCCCGAGGGCAGGCCCAGGTGATACGACAGCAGCAGGCCGCTGGTGCTGGCCAGCAGGGCGATCACGATGGCGATGGCGATCAGCCCCTCCAGGCGCTGGCTCCAGAAGCGCGCCGCGGTGGCCGGCAGCATCATCAGCCCCACCGCCATCAGCGTGCCCAGAGTCTGGAAGCCAGCGGTGAGGTTGAGCACCACCAGGCCCAGGAAGGCGCCGTGCACCAGGCCGCCGCGCACGCCCTGGCCGCGCAGGAACAGCGGGTCCAGGCAGTCGACTACCAGCGCGCGGAAGATGCCCGCGAGCACCAGCACGATCAGGCTAGCGATGCCGGCAATCAGCACCAGGGCGGTGCTGTCCACGGCGAGAATCGAGCCGAACAGCACGTGGGTCAGATCGACGCTGCTGCCGGCCAGCGACACCAGCATGACGCCCGCCGCCAGCGAGATAAGAAAAAAGCTGGCCATGGCCGAGTCTTCCCGGTGGCCGGTCAGGCGCGACACGCTGCCGGCCAGCAGCGCCACCAGAAGCCCCGAGAGAATGCCGCCCAGGCTCATCATCGGCAGCGAAAAGCCGGCAAACACAAAGCCCAGCGCCACGCCGGGCAGAATGGCGTGGGCCATGGCGTCGCCGATCAGGCTCATGCCGCGCAGCATCAGAAACACGCCCAGCGGCGGCGCCGCCAGCGACAGCGCCAGGCCGGCCACCGCGGCGCGGCGCATGAAGCCGTAGTCGAAGGGCGCCAGCAGCCAGGCGTCAATCAGTGCCAGCATGCGACAGCTCTCCCAGGGTGAAAGGCAGGCGCGGAGCGCGGGGTGCAATGCCGCCGTGCTGCTCGATCAGCGCTGCGGGGTTGACCCAGCGGCCCTGGCCGCCGGCCAGCAGCAGCACGTCGTCGGCCAGCTGGGCGAGCTGCTCCATGTCGTGCAGCACCACCACCAGGGTGGCGCCCTGGCGGGCCATGTCGCGAAAGGTGTCCATCAGGATGTCGACGGTTTCGGCATCGACGTTGGCGAAGGGCTCGTCGAGCAGCAGCAGCTCGGCCTCCTGCATCAGGGTGCGGCCGATCAGCGCGCGTTGGCGCTGGCCGCCGGACAGCTCGCCCAGCTGGCGGTGGGCCAGATGCGAGATGCCCAGCCGCGTCATGATCTCGCGCCCGCGCCGATAGTGGGCCGCGCAGTAGCCCTTGAAAGCGCCGTGGCTGGGCCAGGTGCCGGTCATGATCAGCTCTTCCACGCTCATCGGAAAGCTCAGGTCCAGCGCCAGCTGCTGGGGCAGCCAGGCGCGACGCTCCTTGGGCACGCTGCATTTTATTTGTCCGGCGAAGGGCGTCAGCATGCCCATGATGGCGGCAATCAGGGTGCTCTTGCCGGCCCCGTTGGCGCCGATCAGCGCCGTGATGGCGCCGTCCTGAAAGCTGCCGCTGAGGCGTTCCAGCACCGTCTGACCGCCGCGTGCCAGGTGCAGGTCTACCAGCTGCAGGCGCGCCATCAGCCCCACCATCCCGCGGCCCAGGCCACCGCCAGCCACAGCGCGGCCAGCGGGCCGAGTGCCAGCAGCAGGCGGCGCGCGGCCGACAGCGACATCAGCGAGAAATGGCAGGGGCCTTCGGGCCGGTGGCGATGCGAATCTTGGGCGTGGTGGGCCATAGGAATGTCTCCAGCAATCCGAAAAGGTTATAACATAACAATTGTTTTTCTGGCCACTAAAAAAAGCGCGCACCTGCGTGCCGCAAGCAGCGCATCCCGCTGCCAGGCGTGGCAAAATGAGGCCGTATCCGTCGCCTGCAAGGAGCGCGCTGATATCCGCTCCGTTTTCCGCCGTCTTGAAGGCCGCTACCGCAATCATCGCCGCCTCGGCTATTCCCACCTCCTTGCCAGGCTGGGCAACGGGCGTTGGCGCGCAGGCGCAATAAATAACAGTGACAGATAATAACTCAGCCAGGGAGCCAGGCATGGCCAGCCATTCCATCGGCTATCAGCGCTACCAGGTGCTGCTGGCCGGCGTGTTCAGCCAGATACTCTGCATGGGCGTGGCGCGCTTTGCGTATACGCCGCTGCTGCCCATCATGCAGCAGCAGACCTTCATGACCGAGGCCGACGGCGGCTGGCTGGCAGCCTTCAACTACGCCGGCTATATGCTGGGGGCGGTGCTGGTCTCCACGATCCACAGCGTTCAGCTCAAGGACAGCCTGTACCGCCTGGGGCTGGTGCTGGCGGTGGTGTCTACCGCGGGCATGGCGCTGGCCGACAGCTTCTGGCTGTGGGCGGGGCTGCGCTTCGTCTCGGGCGTATCCACCACCAGCGGCATGCTGCTGGCCTCGGGGCTGATCCTGCACTGGCTGATCAACCACGGTCAGCGCGGTGAGCTGGGCATCCATTTCGCCGGGGTGGGTGTCGGCATGCTGGTGGCCGCCTTAGCGGTGGAGCTGATGCTGTGCCTGTCCATGGGCTGGCAGGCTCAGTGGTGGGGCTTTGCCGCCCTGGGGCTGGTGCTGCTGGTGCCCGCCTGGCGCTGGCTGCCGCGCCCCGCCAAGCCGCAGGCGGGAGCCGACACCCACACTCAGCAGGCGGTAACGCCGCCCACGCGCATCTTCATGGTCCTGATGCTCGCCGCCTACTTCTGTGCCGGCTACGGCTACGTGGTCAGCGCGACCTTCATCGTCGCCATCGTCGAGCATGAGCCGCTGCTGGCCGGCGCTGGCAACTGGACCTTTGCCCTGGTGGGGCTGGCCGCCGCCCCGGCGGTGATTCTCTGGGACCTGGTCGCCCGGCGCATCGGCTATCTGGCCGCGCTGATGGCGGCCCTGCTGCTGCAGACGGCGGGTATCGTACTGCCGGCGCTGACCACCAATCTTGGCATCATCCTGTTCAGCGCCGTGCTCTATGGCGGCACCTTCATGGGCTGCGTGAGCCTGGTGCTGACCATGGCCGGCAAGCTCTATCCGCAGAGCCCCGCGCGGCTGATGGGGCGCATGACGCTGGCCTACGGCGCGGCACAGATCGTCGCTCCGGCGCTGACCGGCGTGATTGCCGAGGCCACCGGACGCTATGATATGGGCCTGTGGTTTGCCGGCGGCTTCGTGCTGCTGGGCGCCGTGCTGCTGGCCTGGCTGCGCCGCATCGACCGGACCGCGCAGCGGCTGGACGCCGAAGCCGTATCGAGTTGAGTCGTATGATTTTTGGACAGGAGTGACCATGACTGCCTTTGATCGGGTGTTCGCCGCCCTGGATGCGCTTCACGTGCAGGATCCGCGCCGCGTGGAGGTTGACGGCAATGACGTGCCACATGAGCTGTGGCACGCTGGACGCATGAGCGCCTGGCTGGAGCGTCTGCACGAATCGCCCGACGAGCTGATGCGCCTGGCCGTGCGCGGTCAGCACCTGCAGCGCTGGCAGGTGCCGCGCAGCGACTACCCCGATGGGCGAGTGGGCTACCTGACCTGGCGCCGCGACCAGGGCCAGCGCGCCGGGGACACCACCGCACAGCTGATGCAGCAGGCGGGTTACAGCGCCGAGCAGGCCGAGCGAGTGGCGAAAATGATCCGCAAGCAGGGACTGGGGCGCGACGAAGGCGCCCAGGCGGTGCAGGACTGCGCCTGCCTGGTGTTTCTGGAGCACTACTTCAGCGACTTCTCCAAACAGATTGACCACGACCACCTGATCCGCATCGTGCAGATGACCTGGAAGAAGATGTCGGCGCCGGCCCAGGCGCTGGCGCTGCAGCTGCCCATGGCGGCCGCGGCGCGCGCTTTGGTGGAAGAGGCGCTGGCGGGCTAGGTCGATATCAGGAGAAGTATGGTCATGGTCGCCGAGTGGACGCTACCGCCCGTTCTGCTGTTAGCCCTGCTCAGCGGCGCGGGACTGCTGCATCTGTTTCATCGCCGTCTGCGCGTCAGCCTGGCCGCGCCGCGCGAGCCGGTAAAGCGGAGCCTGGCCGAGCACGGCGTAACAGGCGAGGCGGTGGCGATTCCCACCCGCCGCGAGCGAACGCTGAGGGGCTGGTGGCTGCCCGCGGAGGGCTGCGGCACGGTGGTGATCACCCACGGCTGGGGCGCCAATCGAGAGCGGATGCTGCCGCTGGCCCGCCCGCTGCAGGCGGCGGGCTTTAACGTGCTACTGTTTGATGCTCGCAACCACGGCGACAGCGACAGCGATACCTTTTCCTCCATGCCGCGCTTCGCTGAAGACACCGAGGCCGCCGTAGCGTGGCTGCGCCGCCGCCCCGACATGGCCCAAACGCCGGTAGCCCTGCTTGGCCACTCGGTGGGCGCCGCCGCCGTGCTGCTGGCCGCCTCGCGCCGCGACGACATCGCCGCCGTGATCAGCCTCTCCGCCTTCGTTCACCCGGACGGCATGATGCGCCGCTGGCTGGCCGAAAAAGGACTGCCGTTCTTCCCGCTGGGCTGGTACGTGCTGCGCTACGTGGAGCGCGTGATCGGCTACCGCTTCGACGCCATCGCCCCCGAGAACACCCTGCCAAAAATCCGCTGCCCGGTGCTGCTGGCGCACGGCCGCGACGACAGCGTAATTCCCCCGAGCGACGCCGAGCGCCTGCATGCCTGCCGTGGCGATGCTTCGGTCGAGCTGCATCTGCTGCCCGGCGACCACGACCTCAGCCAGCATATCAACGATGAAATGCCTCAGCTGCTGGCCTTCCTGAGAGCAGCCATGAACCCCAGCACGGCTGAGCGTCAGCCCGCTTGACGCTGACGCTTGCGGGCGATGAACTGCACCACGGCGCCCAGGCCGGAGTGGCCGCGGCCTTCAATAACTTCGCGGTCGAGCTCACGGCTCATCACAATCTCAAAGTCGGCAAAGGCGGCTTCCAGCTCGGCGGCGGTAGGAGTGCGGTCGGGCGTTCCCGGCCCGCCGGTGTCGCGGGATGCCTGCGCTGGCGTGTAGGCCTCCAGAATCAGAATGCCGCCGGGCCTGAGGGTGCTGGCCACCTGACGATGCAGGTGCGGCCGACCGGCCTGCGGCAGATGGCAAAAGATCGATACCACCGCATCATAGGCCGCGGCGGGAAACTCGTGCTCGGTCAGATCGGCCATCAGGGTTTTTAGCGGCACGCCTTTCCGCCTGGCCAGCTGCTGCGCCTTGCCAAGCCCCACCGCCGAAGCGTCCACCGACAGCACCTCATGGCCGAGCCCCGCCAGATAGACACCGTTGCGCCCCTCGCCATCGGCCAGGCACAGCACGTGCTTCGGCGCCTCGCCGATCAGTCCCGCCTGCTCGCGTAGAAAGTCGTTGGGCTCGGTGCCGTAAACGTAATCCTCGGTGTCGTAGCGTTCATCCCACATGGCGGCCTCTTGGCGGTGATTGATGGTTGGTAATCAGAGATATCGCCATTAAGGATACCAAGGGCAGCTGGCGTGAGTTATTGGGTCTGCGATTTTTTGGCGGCGCTATTGGTCGGTAGAAGTCGAGCCTGATCGGGGTCAGTTTAAGTCGCGTACTCATCCTATCGTACTAACAGAGGGTAGAGAGCTTAGCTTAGACATGGTTGGATGGCCGCTAGGTTTATAATAAAAGGGACTAGCAGTCATGGATGATCTTGCCCCGTCGGATCTCAAGACTATCCTGCACTCGAAGCGGGCTAACCTTTACTATCTGCAGCATTGCCGGGTGCTGGTCAACGGCGGCCGGGTGGAATACGTCACGGATGAGGGGCGACAGTCGAAGTACTGGAACATCCCCATTGCCAATACCACGTCAATCTTGCTGGGCACCGGCACTTCGATTACCCAGGCAGCGATGCGAGAGCTGGCCAAGGCCGGCGTGCTGGTCGGATTTTGCGGCGGTGGTGGAACTCCGCTATTTGCTGCCAACGAAGTCGATGTTGATGTTGCCTGGCTCACTCCGCAAAGCGAGTACCGGCCCACTGAATACCTGCAGTATTGGGTGCGCTTCTGGTTTGATGATGAACAACGTCTCGAAGCCGCGCGGCGCTTTCAGCTGGCGCGGCTTGCGCGTATCGAAAAGCACTGGCTCGACAGTCGGTCCTTGAGAGATGCAGGTTTTGAGATCTCGCCGGATCATTTGATCGCTGTGCTGGAGCAGAACCGTCAAGCCATCGCCAAGTCTCCCAGCACTATTGATCTGTTGACTCTGGAAGCGCGCCTGACCAAGACGCTATTCAAGCTGGCCGCCCAGACCGTGAGCTACGGCAACTTTACCCGCGCCAAGCGCGCCACCGGCACTGACCCCGCTAATCGCTTTCTGGATCACGGTAACTACCTGGCCTACGGCCTCGGCGCTACGGCCACCTGGGTGCTGGGTATCCCTCACGGCCTGGCGGTACTGCACGGCAAGACCCGCCGCGGCGGCCTGGTGTTCGATGTGGCGGATCTGATCAAGGATGCAGTGATTCTTCCCCAGGCCTTTATCTCCGCCATGCGCGGCGACGAAGAGCAGGCGTTTCGCCAGGCCTGCATCGAACAGCTGACCCGCACCGAAGCCCTCGACTTCATGATCGACACCCTGAAGGAGATCGCTGGTGATCTCAGGAGTGGCGAAGAATGAATGTGCTGCTCGTTTCCCAATGCAACAAGAACGCTCTCAAGGAAACCAGGCGGATTCTCGACCAGTTTGCCGAACGACGAGGTGAGCGTACCTGGCAAACACCAATTACCCAGGCCGGGCTGGATACGCTGCGCAAGCTGCTGCGAAAAAGTGCGCGCAAAAACACCGCTGTAGCGTGCCATTGGATACGTGGCAAGGACCACAGTGAGCTTGTGTGGATCGTTGGTGATGCCAGCCGCTTTAATATGCAGGGCGCTGTGCCCACCAATACCACCAGGCGAGACATTTTACGCCGGGCCGACGAAAACGACTGGCACACCGGCGAGGACATCAAGCTGCTGGCCAGCTTGGCGGCCCTGCTGCACGATCTGGGCAAGGCATCCGACGCTTTTCAGCGACGGCTTGCCGGCAAGCTGGAAGGCAAAAATCTGTATCGTCATGAGTGGCTATCGTTACGGCTTTTCCAGGCGTTTGTCGGCAGCGATGACGATGCCGGCTGGCTCGCGCGCCTGATTGAGCCACCGGCGGATTTTGTCGCCAGCTGGACGCGAGACCTGGCGCGTGACGGGCTCGATGCGCCGAGCGCCACGCCCTTCAAGCAACTGCCGCCGCTGGCCCAGGCGATTGGCTGGCTGGTGCTGAGCCACCACCGCCTGCCCGTCAAGCCCGGTGATAACCCCGCGCGGCTGGGCGGCAAGCTAACCGGATTGACTGCGGAGGCGGTGAGCGATCTACCTGGGATGCTAACGCATCAGTGGAATGAGGTCTGTACTGAGATCAAGGCCAAAGCACTGAAACCCTATTGGCAGCTGGCCGGTGAGCTGCCGGTGGCGACGCCAAAATGGCAGCAGCAGGCAGCCCGAGTGGCAGAAGGGCTGTTCAAGCGCTTGCCGCACTACACCGAGCCGCCGCTGGACAACGCCTACGTGATGCACCTGGCTCGGCTGTGCCTGATGCTGGCGGACCACTACTACTCCAGTCTGGATGATCCCACGCACAGCGACTGGGTACGTGGTGCGCCAGACTACCCGCTTTATGCCAATACTCAGCGCAAAACCGGTGACCCCAGCCAACGGCTTGATGCCCATCTGCTCGGCGTTGGGCGTTTCAGCAAGCAAAATGCCCGTCATTTGGTAACGTTGAAGGATCAGCTGCCGCGTCTGGCGCGCCACAAGGGCTTCCGCAAGCGCAGTGAAAACAAGCGTTTTCGCTGGCAGGATCGCGCCTTTGATCTGGCTGAAGGATTGCGTGAATCGTCACGTGAGGAGGGGTTCTTCGGTATCAATATGGCTTCAACCGGGTGCGGCAAGACGCTGGCCAACGGGCGCATTCTCTATGCGCTGGCCGACCCGGAGAAAGGCGCAAGATTTGCCATTGCCCTGGGGCTGCGCACCCTGACCCTGCAAACTGGGCGCGACTATCGCCATCAAATGCAACTAGGTGAAGACGAGCTGGCCATTCGCGTGGGCGGCAGCGCCAGCCGCGCGCTGTTTGAGCACTATGAAGCCGAGGCCGAGAAGACCGGCTCGGCCTCGGCACAGGACCTGCTTTCGGATGATTCTCACGTCCTATTTGAAGGCAACTTTTCCACGCATCCGATTCTTAAGCGTATTGAGCACGACCCCACGGTAAAAAGCCTGCTGAGCGCCCCGGTGCTTACCTGCACCGTGGATCATCTCATGCCCGCTACCGAAAGCCTACGCGGTGGCGGGCAGATTGCCCCTATGCTGCGGCTGATGACGTCAGACCTGGTACTCGACGAAATCGACGACTTTGATATCAGCGATCTGCCAGCGCTGATGCGGCTGGTCAACTGGGCGGGGCTGCTGGGGTCCCGAGTGCTGCTGTCGTCCGCTACGCTGCCGCCGGCGCTGGTCGCTGGGCTGTTTGATGCCTATCGAGCGGGGCGTGCGGTTTATCAACGCAACCGCGGTGAAACCGGGCAGCGCGCGCCTGCTATCTGCTGCGCGTGGTTCGATGAGCATGACACGCTAGACGAGCCGTGCAGTGATCGTGCCGGTTTTGAGGCGGCGCATCGCCAGTTTGTTCATAAGCGCTATCAGCGATTGGCCAAGGATGCGGTGCGCCGCCGGGCCGAAGTGGCGGAGTGGACGCCCGAGTCACGTCAGTCTGCTGCTATCCGTCAGGAGCTGGCAGAGCATTTACGCGACAGCGCAATTGAGTTGCATCGCCAGAATAATAGCGAGTTAAATAACGGCCAGCGCGTGTCTTTCGGGCTTGTGCGCATGGCCAATATCGGGCCTCTGGTAGAGGTTGCGCAGGCGCTCTACCGGCTGGGCGCGCCGGAAAACGTACAGCTGCACCTTTGCGTCTATCACTCCCAATACCCGCTGCTGATGCGCTCGGCTATCGAGCAGCAGCTGGATCAAACGCTGCAGCGCAAAACACCGCTGGCCGTATTTGAACGGCCAGATATCCAACGGTGCCTTGCCGCCTCTGATGCGCAAGACCACCTCTTTATTGTGCTGGGCTCACCGGTCACTGAAGTCGGGCGAGATCATGATTATGACTGGGCAGTAGTTGAGCCATCTTCCATGCGCTCGCTGATCCAGCTGGCTGGCCGGGTGCGTCGCCATCGTCCGAAACCCTGGGAGCACATCAATATTTTGCTGCTCAATCGCAACGTGAAAGCCCTTGAACACCCGGGTGGGCGCAGACCGGTATTTACTCGTCCAGGTTTTGAAACGGATGCCTATCGTCTCAATCATCATGCGCTGAGGGAAGTGCTGACTCCGGGGCAGTTTGAGGTGATCGACGCGCGGCCGCGTATTGTCCCGCGCGAACCGTTGGCTCCTCGCGACAACCTGGTAGATCTTGAGCACAAGCGCCTGAAAGATGAGCTCATCGTGCCGGAAATGGCCGATACACAGCCAGTGCCGGAACTGAGCGAAGAGGAAATCAACAAGCTTTCCAAACGCAAGCGCCAGCGTTACTGGGCCGCCCGAGAAGCGCCTGCTCCAGTGCCTAAAATGGGCGCGTATAGCTGGTTTGTGATGCCGCGTCTGCCGCTGACCGGCGTCATGTGCCAATGGCGGCCGTTTCGTGACAGTACGGGTAAAGAAGACGAGTTGGTGCTGCTACCAGATGAAAGCGGCGAGCAGACCTGCCTGCACCGTGTTCACAAGGAGCGGCCAAGAGATCCTGAGCTGCTGGTGCCCTGCGAGGCGAGTCTGCGGCGTATCGAGCTTGAATACGGTCCGAGGATTCAGCCGTGGGGCACCGCCGACTACCTCGCAACGCTTGCCGAGTTGGCCGAAGCCCAGGATATGGAGCTGGAGCGCTGCGCCCGGAAGTTTGGTCGGCTGACGCTGCGCGCGCTGAAAGACGATGGGCAGTGGCTATATCACCCAGCGCTCGGATTCTCGCGACTGTGAAGCTGCCGGCTCCGGGGGGCCGGCTCTCTGCCTGTGCGGCAGCACGCTGTTCCCCAAACAGGAAACGATAATTTTCTGAGCTGCCGTTGCGGCAGGGCTATAGGTTAGCTATCTTGCCTCTTAAGCGCGATGAAATCCCTAAAACCCTAAACATAAAACTATAATGGTGAATTAATGCAAAAGACACGATGCAAAGAAGAAATTCAGCAAATAATACAGGCATTTATCGACGAGCGACTGGCCGTCAGGCTGGAAAAGTTGACAGCCGACGACCCTAAACGCGAAGCACTTGCCGAGCAGTTTGCGTTTGAAAATTGGGTGGGCGATGCCGCCCGACGGGTCAGTCAACTTCAGGTGGTCACCCATGCATTGAAGGCTACGCACCCAGATGCCAAGGGCTCCAGCCGCTACGTGGAGCCTGCTGCGTTGCCTGAAGTTTCTCTGATCGGCAGCCATGTGCTGCCCGACGACTTCAGCGGTGATGTGGTGGGCAATGCCGCGGCGCTGGATGTGTACAAGTTTCTCCAGCTGCTGCATGAGGGTAAGTCGCTGCTGGAGCTGGCGCTTGAGGGAGACACCGCATTCAGCGCCGCGCTGAGCGATAACCCCGAGCAGGCCAGCAAATGGGCCCAGGCCTTCGCCAGCATTACCCGACCCAAGGAAGGCGAGGCCTCGCACTCACTAGCCAAGCAGCTGTACTGGCTGGTCGGTGACGATCCCACCGACAACGAAGAATTTCACCTGCTGGCACCGCTGTATGCGACGTCGCTGGCCCATCAGGTTTTTCGACGGGTTAATGTCGACCGCTTTGGTGAAGATGCCAAAGCCGCACGCCAGGCGCGCAGGGAAAATAAGCCGCTGGACTTGGGATATAGAGATTATCCGGGGCTTGCTGTGCAAAAGCTGGGTGGTACCAAACCCCAGAACATCTCCCAGCTGAATAGTGAGCGCGGCGGCAACAACTATTTGCTGGCGTCCCTGCCACCCAAGTGGAAAAGTCAGGGCATCAAGCCGCCGCTACATACAGAATCCGTCTTCAAGCGCTTTGGTCGCCGCCGCGAGGCACGCTGGCTAGCAAGCGATCTGCTCCGATTTCTGAAGACCGACCCGCCTGAAAATCGAGATACCCGCGATCGGATAGATAGCTACATCGCCGCGCTGATCGACGAGCTGGTGCTGTTCGCCAGCGAGTTTCAGGTGCTGGAGCCGGGCTGGTCAGCCGACTCGGCATGTCGATTGTCGCTGGAGCAGCAGCTATGGCTCGACCCTTGGCGCAGCGAAGAAGACGCTGAGTTTGCCCAGCAGCGCGAGCAGGAGGACTGGGCCGAGTCAATTCGTACCACCTTTGCCCGCTGGCTCAACGGCTGGCTCAAGCCGCTAGGCGCAGGTGACGATGAGCACAGGGAGTGGCAGGCACGCCTCAAACGCCAGCTGGATATTCTGCGAGAGGAGCTGCCCCATGTATAACGCCGAGGCTCAAGCGCTGCTGATGCTGCCGCGCCTGCGCATTCAAAACGCCAATGCGATTTCAAGCCCAATGACCTGGGGCTTTCCCGCCATGAGCGCCTTTGTTGGCTTTATGCACGCGCTAGAGCGGCGGCTGCCAGATTCGCTGGAACTCGAGTTCAGCGGCATTGGCGTTATCTGCCACGACTACGATACCCAGACGCATCAGGGCTATGTGAATACCTTTCACCTGACCCGCAACCCGGTGGGCAGGGATGGAAAAACCGCCGCCATCGTTGAAGAAGGGCGTATGCACCTGGAGGTAACGCTGGTGCTGGGTGTGGGCGGAAAAAGCATTCACGACGCCGATACTGCTCAGTCCGTAATGGACATTGTTGCCAGTATGCGCGTTGCCGGCGGCAGCGTGATGCCCCCGCTTCCCGGACGCCGTCGTTATAGGCCGGAGCTAGTGGTGCTCGGCGACGACGCTGATGACAGGCACAAGGCGTTTCGTAAGCTAAAGCGCCGCTGGCTGCCGGGATTTGCCCTGGTGCTGCGTGACGATCTGCTACAGCAGCATCACCAGGAGCGTCTGAAAGAGCAGCCGGAGACCACGCTGCTGGATAGCTGGCTGGATCTTTCACGTCTGAACTGGGAGTGCCATCAAACCACGACAGAAGAGACAGATGGCAAGGAAAAAATTGAGGTCGAATGGCAGGTGCGCAAGAGGCCAGGCTGGTTGGTGCCAATTCCTGTGGGCTACGGTGCGTTGACCGAAGTTTTTGAGCCCGGCGAGGTGGCCAGCGCCCGTGACAACACCACACCGTTTTGCTTTGTGGAAAGCCTGTATTCCATCGGGCAATGGCGAAGCCCGCATCATTTGCAGTCACCAGCTGAACTGCTTTGGTACGTAGACAACGATATGGAAAAGGGCGTGTATCGCCTGAATAACGACTATCAGCGCAGTGAGCGCGCCTAACACAAGGAGCTTATACCATGGCTAAAAAAGACAGTGCCCTCAAAACCGCTTCCGTCCTCGCCTTTGAGCGCAAGCTGGATCCGTCCGATGCGTTGATGTATGCCATCAACTGGGAACAGCGTGGCAATGCTGACGCACAGCCCATTGCCGTGCGTGAAAAGTCCGTACGTGGCACCATTTCCAACCGCCTCAAGGCTAAGGATCAAGATCCGGCGAAGATAGATGCCGCCATCGAGAACCCCAATCTGCAAACCGTCGATGTGGCTACGCTGCCGCACGATGCTGACACTCTGATGACGCGCTTTACTCTGCGGGTGCTAAGTGGTGCCGGCGTGCCTTCGGCCTGCAACAACGCTGAATACCAGGAAAAACTGAAAGAAGTCGTGGATGGCTATGTAGATCAAAACGGCTTTGCCGAGCTGGCTCGTCGCTATGCTTACAACCTCGCTAACGGTCGCTTCTTATGGCGTAACCGTGTGGGTGCCGAGGCGGTTGAGGTGCAGGTGCGCAAACTGGAGCAGGGCAGCGCCGTTCAGACCTGGACATTTGACGCGCTAGCGCTCTCGCTGCGTGATTTCTCAACAAATGATGCGGCCAAGGATCTGGACGAGCTATCCGACAGTATTAACCGTGGCCTAAGCGGTGAGGGGCTCGTCCTTCTTGAAGTGACCGCGTATGCGCGGGTTGGCGCAGGCCAAGAGGTGTTCCCCTCGCAGGAACTGATTCTGGATCGCGGCCGTGGCGACAAGAGCAAAACGCTGTACCAGGTCGATGAAGTGGCCGGTATTCACTCGCAAAAACTGGGCAACGCCATCCGCACTATTGACACCTGGTACCCGCAAGAAGCTGAAGACGATCTTGGCCCCATTGCCGTTGAGCCTTATGGGTCGGTTACCACGCAGGGCAAGGCCTATCGTCAGCCCAGGAAAAAAGCGGATTTCTATAACCTGCTGGATAACTGGCTGCTGAAAGACCAGGTGCCCGAAACCGAGCAGCAGCATTTTGTCATGGCAACGCTGATTCGAGGCGGTGTGTTTGGCGAGGCGGGGTAAGTTAGCATGAACCACTATATAGATATTCGCCTACGGCCAGATCCCGAATTCCCGGCGGTATTTCTACTGAAGGCGCTATACAGCAAGCTGCATCGCGCCTTGTTTGATCTGGATGCCCGCGATATCGGCGTCAGCTTTCCGGAGCACCGCGTCGGGGTGAAGGTACGCACGATGGGCGGACACCTGCGGCTGCATGGCTCACGCGAACGGCTGGAGGCGCTAATGCAAATTGGCTGGCTGAGCGGAATGCGCGATCACGTTACGGTAAGCGACATCGCGCCGGTGCCTGAAAGTGCAAGCCATGTCATCGTTAGGCGTCGCCAGTACAACACTGGCAGTGAAAGCCGCGCCAAGCGCTATGCCAGGCGGCACGGTATTAGCATGGAAGAGGCGCGCAAGCTGTATCAAAAACCCGCCTCCCGTCGAATCGAACTGCCATACGTGCAGTTTGATAGCCGCTCGACTCAGGAGCAGTTCTGCCTGTTTATCGAGCACGGGAGGCCGCAGGAAAAGTCTGTTGAAGGAGCGTTTAATCACTACGGGTTAAGCCGGAAAGCAACGGTGCCGTGGTTTTGACCCTTTTTTCAGGCCTGAAAATGAGAGTTTGAAAATCAAAGGGTTAGCGATGCCATCTGCAAAAAGGTGGCGTCGCTGTTTTGTGCCTAAGCTCTTTAATAATCAGTCAATTATGTTTATATTACTCTAGCTGGCTGCCGCCCAGGCAGCTCAGAAAA
>DATHXP010000246.1:0-7440 GCA_035459605.1 Halomonas sp.
GCTGTTTCTGGGCACCTATCTGCAGGATCTGGGCGCCATGTCGCCGGTGTTCTATACCTTTACCGACCGCCAGAAGGGCTACGAGGTAATCGAGGCGATCACCGGCTTTCGCATGCACCCGGCGTGGTTTCGCATCGGCGGCACCATGCAGGATCTGCCCAGAGGCTGGGACCGGCTCATGCAGGAGTTTGTCGACTGGATGCCCGCCCGGCTCAATGAGTACGAGCGGGCGATGATGGACAACGACCTGGTGCGCGATCGCACCAAGCATATCGCCGCCTTCGATACCGCCAACGCCCTGGCCTGGGGCGTGACCGGCCCCAATCTGCGCGCCACCGGCTGCGACTTCGACCTGCGCAAAAAGCGCCCCTATTCCGGCTACGAGAACTTCGACTTCGAGGTGCCGCTGGGGCACAACGGCGACGTCTTTGATCGCGGCCAGCTGCGCATCGAAGAGATGCGTCAGAGCGTGCGTATTCTCCAGCAGTGCATCGACCACATGCCGGCGGGGGACTTCAAGGCCGATCATCCGCTGACCACGCCGCCGCCCCGGGAGCGCATGCTCGAGCATATCGAAACGCTGATCACCCATTTTCTGCACGTCTCCTGGGGGCCGGTGCTGCCCGCCAACGAGTCTTTACAGATGATCGAGGCGACCAAGGGCATCAACAGCTACTATCTGACCAGCGACGGCAGCACCATGAGCTACCGCACGCGCATTCGCACGCCGAGCTTCCCGCACCTGCAGCAGATTCCCGAGCTGATGCGCGGCGGCTTCGTGCCCGATCTGATCGCGCACCTGGGCAGTATCGATTTCGTCATGGCCGACGTGGACCGCTGACTATGCCTGACTCTCGCTTCTATTCCGCCGCCGCCCCCATCGCCACCGATGGCGACGGCTTCGTGCTGCACGACGACGACCGCCGCGCCATGCTCGAGGTGCGCGAGCACTACGAGCAGCCCCAGGCGGCCTGTATCGAAGCGCTGAAAATCGTGCAGAAGCGCCACGGCTGGGTGCCCGACGGCGCCATTGTCGCCATCGCCGATACCCTGGGCATCGGCGCGGGCGCGGTAGAAGGCGTCTCGACGTTCTACAGCCTGATCTTTCGCCAGCCGGTGGGACGCCACGTCATCCTGCTGTGCGACAGCAGCTCGTGTTTTCTCACCGGCCAGGAAGAACTCAGCGACGCCATGCGCCAGCGGCTCGGCATCGACTTTGGCCAGACCACGCCAGACGGGCGCTTCACCCTGCTGCCGGTGTGCTGTCTGGGCGCCTGCGACCGCGGCCCGGCGCTGATGATCGACGACGACACCTTCGGCCCCATCGCGCCGCAGGATTTAAGCGAGCTTCTGGAGGCCTATCCATGAGTGCGATACCCAAGGATTCACGGCTGCGCTACCGCTGTCAGCTGCGCCAGAGTGCCGCTGAGCGCCGCCAGGACACGCACCCGCTGACCTGGCGCATGCGCGACGACGGCGCGCGCATCGCCCTTGACGAATACCGCGATAAAGACGGCTACCAGGCGGCGCTGCACACCCTGAAGCAGCGCACGCCGGACGACGTCATCGAGACCATGAAAGAGGCCAACGTGCGCGGCCGGGGCGGCGGCGGCTTTTCCGCCGGGGTCAAGTGGAGCCTGACCCAGGTGGGTGAGCACCTGCCGCGCGGCTATCTGGTCTGCAACGCCGACGAGATGGAGCCGGGCACCTTCAAGGATCGCCTGCTGATGGAGCAGGAGCCGCACCTGCTGATCGAGGGCATGATCATCGCCGGCTACGCCAACCGCTCCCGCTACGGCTATATCTTTCTGCGCGGCGAATACGTCGAGGCGGCGCGCGCGGTGGCGCTGGCTCTGGACGAAGCCCGCCGGGCCGGACTGCTGGGCGATGACATCGCCGGCAGCGGCTTCGACTTCGATATCGCCCTGCACACCGGCGCCGGGCGCTATATCTGCGGCGAGGAGACCGCGCTGATCAACTCCCTGGAGGGCAAGCGCGCCAACCCCCGGGCCAAGCCGCCGTATCCCGGCCAGTCCGGCGCCTGGGGCAAGCCCACGGTGGTCAACAACGTGGAAACCCTGTGCAACGCGCCGGGCGTGATGCAGCACGGCGCCGACTGGTACCGGGGGCTTTCCGGCGGGCGCAGCGAGGACGGCGGCACCAAGCTCTACGGCGTCTCCGGGCTGGTCGAACGCCCGGGGCTGTGGGAGCTGCCCATCGGCATCCGCGGCCGCGAGCTTCTCGAGCTTGCCGGCGGCATGCGCGAAGGGCATACGCTGAAGACCTGGCTGCCCGGCGGCGGCAGCACCGGCTTTCTGCTGCCGGAGCACCTCGAGCTGCCCATGGACTTCGACACTATCGGCAAGCACGGCAGCCGCCTGGGCACCGGGCTGATCGCGGTGGTCAGCCAGCGCCAGAGCATCGTCTCGCTGCTGCGCAACCTGGAGCAGTTCTTTGCTCGCGAGTCCTGCGGCTGGTGCACCCCCTGTCGCGACGGCCTGCCGTGGACGGTAAAGCTGCTCCAGGCGCTGGAGCGCGGCGTGGGCAAGCCGGGCGATATCGAAATCCTCGAACAGCACACCCTGGGGCTGAACCCGCCGCGCACCTTCTGCGCCCACGCGCCCGGGGCGATGATGCCGCTGGAGTCGGCGCTGGCGCATTTTCGCGCGGAGTTCGAGGCCGGCATCGCGCAGCCAACGCTTGAGGGGGTGAGCTGATGGCAACCATTCACGTGGACGGCAAGGCCTATCGGGTAGACGGCTCGGACAACCTGCTGCACGCCTGCCTGTCGCTGGGGCTGGATATTCCCTACTTCTGCTGGCATCCGGCCATGGACAGCATCGGCGCCTGCCGCCAGTGCGCGGTCAAGCAGTACAAGGACGCCGACGATACCCAGGGCAAGATCGTGATGTCGTGCATGACCCCGGCCGCAGACGACAGCTGGATCTCCATCGACGACGAGGAAGCCAGGGTATTTCGCGCCGAGGTGGTCGAGTGGCTGATGACCTACCACCCCCACGACTGCCCGGTGTGCGAGGAGGGCGGCCACTGCCATCTGCAGGACGTGACGGTGATGACCGGCCACGACCGGCGCCGCTATCGCTTTACCAAGCGCACCCATCGCAACCAGTACCTGGGGCCGTTCATTGCCCACGAGATGAACCGCTGCATCAACTGCTATCGCTGCGTGCGCTTCTACAACGACTACGCCGGCGGCGAGGATCTCGGCGTTTTCAGCACCAACAACAACCTCTATTTCGGGCGCCACCGGGAAGGCGTGCTGGAAAGCCCGTTTTCCGGCAACCTGACCGAAGTCTGCCCGACCGGCGTGTTCACCGACCAGACCCACTCGGACCGCTACGTGCGCAAGTGGGACATGCTGTTCGCGCCCAGCGTCTGCCACCAGTGCGCCATGGGCTGCAATACCAGCCCGGGGGAGCGCTACGGCGAGATTCGACGCATCGAGAACCGCTATCACGGCGAGCTCAATCGCTATTTTCTGTGCGATCGCGGGCGCTTTGGCTACGGCTACGTCAACCGCGCCGACCGGCCGCGTCAGCCCGAATGGCAGGGTGAGGAGTCTGGCGAGCAAGCCGATAGCGTCATCACCCTGGAGGTGGACCCGGCGCTGGATCGCGGCGCCGATCTGCTGCGCAGCGCCCGGCGGGTGATCGGCATCGGCTCGCCCCGGGCCAGCCTGGAAAGCAATCATCAGCTGATCGCGCTGGTCGGTGAAGAGAACTTCTCCAGCGGCGTGGCCGCCGCCGAGCAGGCCTGCCTCGAGCGCATGGCGGCGCTGGAAGGCTCCTGCGGCGTGCCGATTCCCACTCTGCGCGAGGTGGAAGCCCACGACGCCGTATTGGTATTGGGCGAAGACCTGCTGCACAGCGCCGCGCGCCTGGCGCTCGGCGTGCGCCAGGCGGTGCTGGGGGTTCGCGATGCGCTGGCCGAAGCGCGCGGCATCCCCACCTGGAACGCCGAGGCCGTCAAGACGCTGGCCCAGGACAGCCGCCACCCGCTGTTTATCGCCTATCCCGCCGCCACCGAGCTCGATGCCATCGCCGCGGAGAGCTGGCAGCTGGCGCCTGCGGATATCGCCCGGCTGGGCTTCGCTATTGCTCATGCCATCGACGCAAATGCACCACGGGTGGAAGGGCTGGGCAAAGCACTTGAAAAGACCGCTGAGATGGTCGCCAGTCAACTCATGGCGGCAGACCGGCCGCTGGTGATCAGCGGCGGCTCCCTGGAGTCCACTCAGGTGCTCGACGCCGCGGGCAGCGTTGCCCGGGCGCTCTCCCGGCGCACCAGGGCCGCGGGCCTGATGCTTGTCCGTCGGGAAGCCAACGGCACCGGCCTGGCCATGCTGGGTGGCAAGCCGCTGGAGTGGGCGCTGGATGAGGTCAATCAGGGCCGCGCCGATGCCCTGGTGGTGCTGGAGAACGACCTCTACGCCCGGCTGCCCGAGGCGCGGGTGGATGCCGCCCTGAGCAGGCTAGACGGCCTGGTGGTGCTGGATCATCAGCGCACTTCAACCTGGCAGCGGGCACGGCTGGGGCTGCCGGCGGCCAGCTTCGCCGAGGCGGGCGGCACCCTGGTCAATCTGGAGGGTCGCGCCCAGCGCTTCTTCCAGGTCTTCGAGCCGCGCTATCTGCGCCCCGCAAGCCGCATTCACGAAAGCTGGCGCTGGCTGCACGCGCTGCGCGCCAGCCTGCAGCGGGAAGCCGCCGGCGATATTACCCTGGACGAGGCCGCCGCGGCCTGCGCCCGCAGCTATCCGGCGCTGGCCGGCATGCTTGCCGCCGCCCCCGCAGCGGACTATCGCATCGAGGGCGTCAAGCTGGCCCGAGCGCCGCACCGCTACAGCGGGCGAACCTCGCTGCGCGCCGACATCGCGGTGAGCGAGCCGCGCACTCCCCAGGATCCGGATACGCCCTTCACCTTTTCCATGGAGGGCTACAGCGGCTACGGGCACCCGCATCAGGAGGTGGCCTTCGCCTGGGCGCCGGGCTGGAACTCGCATCAGGCCTGGAACAGGTTTACCGACGAGGTGGGCGGGCACCTGCGCGCCGGCGACCCCGGCGTGCGCCTGGTGGCGCCGCGCCCCGGCGCCTATCAGTATGCCAGCGATATTCCGGCGGCCTTCGAGCCGCGCCAGGAGCGCTGGCAGGTCGTGGTGCTGCCGCGCCTGTTTGGCGGCGAAGAAACGTCCGCGCGTGCCGCGCCCATCGAGGAGCGGGCAGAAGCCCCCTGCATTGGTCTGTCCGCAAACGACGCGGCGCGCCTCGGCGTCGAGCCGGGCGCACCGCTGACGCTGACCGCCGACTCTGCGCGCCTGGCTTTTGCCCTGACCCTGCCGCTGCGCTGCGACCAGCGCCTGCCCGACGGCGTGGTAAGCCTGCCGGCGGGGCTGACCTGCGAGTTTCGCAGCGGCGACTGGGCGCGCCTTGAGGCGGCGAGTCCGGGCGACGGGGAGGCGCGCCGATGAGCTGGATGACCCTTGGCGCCTGGCGCCCCGAATGGCTGACCCCGGCGGTGGTGGATATCGCCGTGGCCATGCTGCAGGCGCTGGTGATCCTGCTGGCGGCGGTGCTGGTGGGCGCGGTGCTCACCGTGGTGGAGCGGCGCCTGCTGGGCTGGTGGCAGGACCGCTACGGACCCAACCGGGTCGGACCCTTCGGCTCCCTGCAGCTGGTCGCCGACATGATCAAGATCTTTTTCAAGGAGGACTGGATACCGCCCTTCGCCGACCGGCCGATCTTCGTGCTGGCGCCGGCGATCGCCATGGCCTCGCTGCTGCTGTCGTTCATGATCATCCCCATCACCCCCGGCTGGGGCGTGGCGGACTGGAACATCGGCCTGCTGTTCTTCCTGGCCATGGGCGGCATCAACGTCTATTCGGTGCTGCTGGGCGGCTGGTCCAGCGCCAACAAGTACGCGCTGATCGGCGCCATGCGCTCGTCGGCCCAGACCATCTCCTACGAGGTGTTCATGGGCCTGTCGCTGATGGGCGTGGTGGCCATGGCCGGCTCCTTCAACCTGCGCGAGATCGTCAACGCCCAGCAGGGGCTGTGGTACATCGTTCCGCAGTTTTTGGGCTTCTGTAACTTTCTGATCGCCGGCTTCGCGACGGTGCACCGCCACCCCTTCGACCAGCCCGAGGCGGAGCAGGAGCTGGCGGACGGCTACCACATCGAATACTCGGCCATGAAGTTCGGCATGTTCTTCATCGGCGAATACGTCGGCATGCTGCTGGTCTCGGCGCTGATCGTGACGCTGTTCTTCGGCGGCTGGCACGGGCCGCTGCTGCCGCCCATCGTCTGGTTCGTGCTCAAGACTAGCGTCTTTCTGATGCTGTTCATCCTGGTTCGGGCGTCGCTGCCGCGGCCGCGCTACGACCGGGTGATGACCTTCGGCTGGGTGGTCTGCCTGCCGCTGACGCTGATCAACCTGCTGGTCACCGGCGCGCTGATACTGCTGGTGGCGCCGGCCTGAGCCGTTCAATCAATAAAGGAGCAACCGCCATGTACAAGGGGCTCTTGAAAGGTACCTGGTCGCAGCTGCGCACCCTGGGCATGATCTTCATGCACGGTTTTCGCAAGCGCGAGACCCTCAACTATCCCGAGGAGGAGGTCTACCTGGCGCCGCGCTACCGCGGGCGCATCGTGCTGACCCGGGACCCCGACGGCGAGGAGCGCTGCGTGGCCTGCAACCTGTGCGCCGTGGCCTGCCCGGTGGCCTGCATCGCGCTGCAGAAGGGCGAGCGCGAGGACGGCCGCTGGTACCCGGAGTTCTTTCGCATCAACTTCTCGCGCTGCATCTTCTGCGGCATGTGCGAAGAGGCCTGCCCGACCTCGGCCATTCAGCTGACCCCCGACTTCGAGATGAGCGAGTACAACCGCAAAGAGCTGGTGTACGAGAAGGAGGACCTGCTGATCGACGGCCCCGGCAAGGACCACGACTACAACTTCTACAAGGTGGCGGGTCTGGCCATCGCCGGCAAGAACAAGGGCCAGGCGCAGGACGAGGCAGAGCCGATCAAGGTCACCACGCTGCTTCCCTGACGCGCCTGGCCGGCGTCGTTTCGCCGGCGCCGCCTGGTGGGAGGGGAAGTAAAAGGAGAGGTCATGGAGTTTGCATTTTACCTGAGCGGTCTGGTTGCGGTGCTGGCAACGCTGGGCGTGATCGGCAACCCCAACCCGGTGCACGGCGTGCTCTACCTGGTGGTGTCGCTGCTGGCCGTGGCCATGGTGTTCTTCGCCCTGGGCGCGCCCTTCGCCGGGGCGCTGGAGATCATCGTCTACGCCGGCGCCATCATGGTGCTGTTCGTGTTCGTGGTGATGATGCTCAACCTGGGCCACTCGGCGGTGGCCCAGGAGCGCCTGTGGCTTGCGCCGCGCACCTGGCTGGGGCCGTCGCTGCTCGCCGCCGCGCTGCTGCTGA
>DATHXP010000247.1:0-2336 GCA_035459605.1 Halomonas sp.
CCGGTCTCGTCGAAGGCCATCACCACCACGGCGGCGCCGTGGCGACGACATACGGTGGCCTGCTTGCGGAAGTCCTCCTCGCCCTCCTTGAGCGAGATGGAGTTGACGATCGCCTTGCCCTGGATGCACTTGAGGCCGGCCTCGAGAATCTCCCACTTGGACGAGTCCACCATGATCGGCACCCGGGAGATATCCGGCTCGCCGGCAATCAGATTGAGGAAGCGCACCATAGCCTCCTCGGACTCCAGCATGCCTTCGTCCATGTTGATGTCGATGGCCTGGGCGCCGTTTTCCACCTGCTCCAGGGCCACCTCAAGGGCAGTGGTGAAGTCGTCCTCCTTGATCAGCCGCTTGAAGCGCGCCGAGCCGGTGACGTTGGTGCGCTCGCCGACGTTGACGAACAGCGAGTCGGGGCGGATATTGAACGGCTCGAGCCCCGAGAGGCGGCAGGCGCTGTCGATCAGCGGCACCTGGCGCGGCGCCATGCCGTCGATGGCCTGCCTGATGGCGGCGATGTGCTCCGGGGTGGAGCCGCAGCAGCCGCCGATGATGTTGACCAGGCCGCTTTGCGCGAACTCGGCGACGATCTCGGCCATTTCCTCGGCGCTCTGGTCGTATTCGCCAAACTCGTTGGGCAGGCCGGCGTTGGGGTGCGCCGAGACGAAGGTATCGGCTTTGCTGGACAGCTCCTGCAGATAGGGGCGCAGCTCGGCGGCGCCCAGCGCGCAGTTCAGGCCAATCGTCAGCGGCTTGGCATGCCGGACTGAATTCCAGAACGCTTCGGTGGTCTGGCCCGACAGGGTACGGCCCGAGGCGTCGGTAATGGTGCCCGAGATCATCACCGGCAGGCGCTCGCCGCGCGCTTCGAACAGCTCTTCCAGGGCGTAGATGGCCGCCTTGGCGTTGAGGGTGTCGAAGATCGTCTCGAGCATGATCAGATCGCAGCCGCCCTCGATCAGCGCCTCGGCGGCTTCATAGTAGTTCTCGCGCAGGGCGTCGAACGTCACGTTGCGCCTGGACGGGTCATTGACGTCCGGCGACAGCGAGGCGGTGCGCGAAGTCGGCCCCAGCACGCCGGCCACGAAGCGCGCGATGCCGGTGGCTTCGCCCACCGCATCGCAGGCCTGGCGAGCCAGCCGGGCGGCCTCACGGTTGATTTCCGGCACCAGCTCCTGCATGCCGTAGTCGGACTGCGACAGCCGCGTGCTGTTGAAGGTGTTGGTCTCGACGATATCGGCGCCGGCTTGCAGATACTCCCTGTGGATTCGCGTCACCAGCTCGGGCTGAGTCAACACCAGCAGGTCGTTGTTGCCCTTGAGATCGCTCGGCCATTCGGCGAAGCGCTCGCCGCGAAAATCGTCCTCGCCGAGCTTGGCGTTCTGCAGCATGGTGCCCATGGCGCCATCCAGCATCATGATGCGCTGCTGCAAGCATTCGGTCAGGGTGGCGGTCTGGGGTGTGGGAAGGGCGGCCATGGCAGAGCTATCTCCAGCATTCAAGTAGTGGTAACGGATGCGTCCGGGGCATCATTGATACGTATCGATAGGGCGGCCAGTCTTGCCGGCGACCAAAGTTGCCGTCGAGGAGGCGACACGACAGGATAGCAAAAGCCCGCGCAGCAGGCAGGGGCAGTTGCAGCCTAGCGGGCCGCTGATCGTCAGCCAGCTGAAAGACCCACCAATACAGTCGGGATTGTCTCGCACTCGCGACTCGCTTACTATAAGGCCGATGACATTCATTTTCCGACCCGTGCAGGCTTATCTCATCAGGCACGGCTCGAGCAGTGAGAGACCCATGAGCGAAAGCATCCAGATTACCGATAGCGCCCAGGACTACCTTGCCGAACTGCTGGCCAAGCAGGATGTCGAGGGCATCGCCGTGCGTATATTCATCACTCAGCCCGGCACGCCCTACGCGGAAACCTGCCTGGCGTACTGCCGGCCCGGCGAGGAAGAGCCCAGCGACGAGCGCCTGGAGCTCGACAAGATCAACGTCTTCCTGGAAAAGAACAGCCTGACTTTTCTTGAAGAGGCCGTGGTCGATTTCAATGCCGATCGCATGGGCGGCCAGCTGACCATCAAGGCGCCCAACGCCAAGATGCCCAAGGTCAACGCCGACAGCCCCATGGAGGATCGCATCAACTACATCCTCTACAGCGAAATCAACCCTGCCCTTGCCTCCCACGGCGGTGAAATCCGCTTGATCGAGCTCACCGAGGAGCAGGTGGCCGTGCTGGCCTTTGGCGGCGGCTGCCAGGGGTGCGCCGCGGTAGACCTCACGCTCAAGCAGGGCGTGGAAAAAACCCTGCTGGAGCGCATCCCCGAGCTGGCCGGGAT
>DATHXP010000248.1:0-5382 GCA_035459605.1 Halomonas sp.
AGGCGCACGCCGTCCTGGCCCTGCACCTCTCTCAGCGCCAGCAGCAGCTCATCGGTCGGCATCACCTTCCAGTCGCCGGCCAGCGTCAGCCAGCCGCCGGCCCGGGCGTTGCGATAGCGCAGCCGCACCGGCAGCCCCGCCTCGCTCAGGTAGGGCGCCAGGCTGTCGCGCAGCTGCTCGGTCAGGCGCCCGTTGATCAGGCCGCCGTTCAGTGAGACCTCCACCGCCTCGCCGAAGCGCGCCCGGGCATCCACCATGGGCGTCACCTCCTTGCCGCGCAGGCGCAGACCACCCGAATAGTCGTCGGTGGACACCTCGCCTTCCACGATCAGCACCTGGTCATCTCCCAGGCGGCCGCGCAGGGCCTCGAACAGCTCGCCGAACAGCGACGCCTCGATGCGTCCGGTGCGGTCGTCCAGGGTAATGAACGCCATGGTATCGCCGCGCCTGGACTTCATGGTGCGCATGCCCACCACCAGGCCAGCGACCCGCTGGGGCTCCCGGGAAGGCTTGAGATCGCTGATCCGGGTGGAGACAAAGCGCGCCAGCTCGCCCTCATATTCGTCGATGGGATGGCCGGTCAGATAGAGCCCCAGGGTCTCCTTCTCGCCGGACAGCCGCTGCCTGTCGCTCCACTCGCGCACGCCGCGGTAGGCCGCGTAAAGGTCACTCGCCTCCTCTTCGACGAAGGCGTCGCCGAACAGGTCCACCATGCCGATGCTGTGGTTGGTCCGGGCCTGGGCGGCGGCCTTGAGCGCATCCTCCATGGCCGCGGCGAGCACCGCGCGGCTCGGCCCCAGGGTGTCCAGCGCGCCGGAGCGAATCAGCGCCTCCAGGGTGCGCTTGTTGATGCGCCGGGGATCGAGGCGCCGGCAGAAATCGAACAGGTCGTGGAACGGCCCGCCCGCTTCGCGGGCCTCGACGATGGCGCCGATCGGCCCTTCACCCACCCCGCGAATGGCGCCCAGGCCGTAGACCACCCGCGACTGCTCATCGACGCTGAACCGGTAGCGGCCCACGTTGACGTCCGGCGGCGTTACCGTGAGCTTAAGACGCCGGCAGTCTTCGATCAGCGGCACCACCTTGTCGAGATTGTCCATCTCGGTGGAGATCACCGCCGCCATGAACGGACCGGGATAGTGCGTCTTGAGCCAGGCGGTCTGATAGGAGACCAGCGCGTAGGCCGCCGAGTGCGACTTGTTGAAACCGTAGCCGGCAAACTTCTCCACCAGGTCGAAGAGGTTGCCCGAAAGCTCCCCGTCGATGCCGTTGGCCGCGCAGCCCTCCATGAAGCCGGCGCGCTGCTTGGCCATCTCCTCGGGCTTCTTCTTGCCCATGGCGCGGCGCAGCATATCGGCTTGGCCCAGCGAGTAGCCGGCCATCACCTGGGCGATCTGCATCACCTGCTCCTGGTACAGGATGATGCCGTAGGTGGGCTCGAGCACCGGCTTGAGCAGCTCGTGCTGGTAGTCGGGATGCGGATAGGCCAGCTCAGCGCGCCCGTGCTTGCGGTTGATGAAGTCGTCGACCATGCCCGACTGCAGCGGGCCGGGGCGAAACAGCGCCACCAGGGCAATCAGGTCGTCCAGCGAGTCGGGCCGCAGGCGCTTGATCAGCTCCTTCATGCCCCGCGACTCGAGCTGGAAGACCGCCGTGGTATCGGCCTTCTTGAGCATCTCAAAGGTGGGCTTGTCGTCCAGCGCGATGGCGTCGATATCCAGCGGCGCCTGGCCCTCGCTGGCGCGCACCTTGTCGACCATCTCCAGCGCCCAGTCGATGATGGTCAGGGTGCGCAGGCCGAGGAAGTCGAACTTGACCAGCCCGGCCTGTTCGATGTCGTCCTTGTCGAACTGCACCACCAGCCCCGAGCCGTCCTCGTCGCACAGCAGCGGCGCGAAATCGGTGAGCTTGGTCGGCGCGATTACCACGCCGCCGGCGTGCTTGCCGGTGCCCCGGGTAATCCCCTCGAGCCTTTCCGCCATCTCCCAGATCTCTTCGGCTTCTTCATCCGCATCGATGAACTCCTTGAGCGCTGGCTCGGCCTCGATGGCCTTGGCCAGCGTCATGCCGACTTCGAAAGGGATCAGCTTGGAGAGCTTATCGCCCAGCGAATAGGGCTTGCCCTGGGCCCGGGCCACGTCACGCACCACCGCCTTGGCGGCCATGGTGCCGAAGGTGACGATCTGGGACACCGCATCGCGGCCGTAGCGGCTGGCCACGTAGTCGATCACGCGGTCGCGCTTCTCCATGCAGAAGTCGACGTCGAAGTCGGGCATCGAGACCCGCTCCGGGTTCAAGAAGCGCTCGAACAGCAGGTCGTAGCCGATGGGGTCTAGGTCGGTGATCTTCTGGGCATAGGCCACCAGGGAGCCGGCACCGGAACCGCGTCCCGGCCCCACCGGAACGCCGTTGTCCTTGGCCCACTGGATGAAGTCCATCACGATCAGGAAGTAGCCGGGGAAGCCCATCTGAATGATGATGTCGAGCTCGAAGTCCAGGCGCTCGCGGTAGCGCGCCTCGATCTCGCGGTAAGCCTCGCCGTCTCTGGGATAGTCTGCAGCGGGAAAGAGGAAGTCGAGGCGCTCGGTCAGCCCGTCGTGGGAGACGCGGCGAAAGAACTCGTCCTGGGTCAGCCCTTCGGGAATCTCGAACGCCGGCAGGAAGATCTCGCCCAGCCGCACCTCGACGCTGCAGCGCGCGGCGATCATCAGGCTGTTTTCCAGCGCCTCGGGAATATCGGCAAACAGCGCCGCCATTTCCTCGGGCGACTTGAAGTACTGCTCTTCGCTGTAGCGGCGCTCGCGGCGCGGGTCGTCCAGCGCCCTGCCCTCGCCGATGGCCACCCGGGTCTCGTGGGCCCAGAAGTCGTCGCGCTCGAGAAAGCGCACGTCGTTGGTGGCCACCACCGGCGTGCCGCTGCGTTCGGCCAGCGCCACCGACAGGTGCACGCAGTCTTCCTCCAGGGGCCGACCGGTGCGCACAAGTTCCAAGTAGTAGCGCCCCGGGAAGGCCGCCTTCCAGCTATCCAGCAGCGCTTGAGCCTCGTCCGGATGCTCGCTGAGCAGATGCCGCCCCACGTCGCCCTCGCGCCCGCCGGACAGCGCAATCAGGCCGTCGCTCTGGGCCAGCACCCAGTCGCGCTCCAGCAGGGTGCGCCCACCCCGCTGCCCCTGCGTCCAGCCGCGGGAGATCAGCTCGGTGAGGTTGCGATAGCCCGTCTCGTTCATCGCCAGCAGGGTGATGCGGTAGGGGCGCGCCGGGTCGTGGGCGTTGGCCAGCCACAGGTCGCTGCCGATGATCGGCTTGAGGCCCGCGCCTTCGGCGCCGCGATAGAACTTGACCAGCCCGAAGAGGTTCGCTTCATCGGTCAGCGTCAGCGCCGGCGTGCCGTGCGCCAGCGCCGTCTTGATCAGCGGCTTGAGGCGCACCAGGCCGTCGACCAGGGAGAACTCGCTGTGGACGCGTAGATGAACGAAGGGAGCTGTCATAGAACACTCGATACGTGGCTGGTAATGGGTAATACGAAAACCGAACGGCGGCAGCGACCGGGTAAAGCCTTCACAGCAGCGTCAGCTGGCGCCTTACCGGCCCGAAGGAGCGCCGATGCTCGGGCAGCGGCCCCAGCCGCTCAAGGGCCGCCAGATGCTCGCGGGTCGGATAGCCCTTGTGGCGCGCGAAGCCGTAGCCGGGGTGGCGCGCATCCAGGGCCAGCATGTCGGCGTCCCTGGCCACCTTGGCCAGGATCGAGGCCGCGCTGATGGCCGGGTGGCGCAGATCGCCCTTGACCACCGCCTGCCCCGCCACAGCATGCCCGGGCAGACGGTTGCCGTCCACCAGCAGATATTCCGCGCTCGGTGCCAAGCCATCGATGGCGCGGCGCATGGCCAGGTGCGTGGCCTGATAGATGTTCAGGGCGTCGACTTCCTGGGCCGTGGCCTCGGCAACGGCAAACGCCAGGGCGCCTGCGCGGATCTGCTCGGCCAGCGCCGCGCGGCGTTTAGCCGAGAGCCGCTTGGAGTCGGTCAGCTCGGCGATGGGCCGGGCCGGGTCGAGAATCACCGCCGCCGCCACCACCGAGCCGGCCAGCGGCCCGCGGCCCACCTCGTCCACGCCGGCCAGGCGCTGGCCATGATAGTCGATCACCAGCGGGGGAAAGGCCGCAGCGCTCATCGGCAACGCTCCTGATGCGACAGTTCCATTCCGTCGGCGCCATCGGGGCGCACGCTTGGCGGCAGCGGCTCGCCGGCCACCAGCGCCTCGATGGCCTCGCAGGCGCGCCGGCTGGCGTCGCGGCGCAGCGCGGCGTGCAGGGCGGCGAAGCGCGCCTCCAGCGCGGCGCGGCCTTCGGCGTCATCGAAAAGCTCGCCGAGTCCGGCGGCAATGGCATCGACGCTTGCCGCGTCCTGAATCAGCTCGGGCACCAGCGTCTCGCGGGCGATCAGGTTGGGCAGCGCGATCCATTCGGTCTTGACCAGCCGCCGCGCCAGCCAGTAGGTGACCGGCGCCATGCGGTAGGCCACCAGCATGGGCCGATGGCACAGCATGGCCTCCAGCGCCGCGGTGCCCGAGGCTAGCAGCACCACGTCGGCGGCCTCCATGACCCGCCAGGAACGCCCGTCCACCAGCCGCAGCCGCTCGGCCAGCGCCGGATAACGCGCCAGCATGGTGCTGAGCTGGGCGCGCCGCTCGGGCGTGGCGGCCGGCACCACCACCTGCAGCGCGGCGCGCTCCCGGCAGAGCCGCTGGGCGGCGTCGAAAAACGTCTCGCCCAGAAAGCGAACCTCGCTTTCCCGGGAGCCGGGGAGCAGCGCCAGTAGCGGCGCCTCGGCGTCGAGTCCGAGCTCGACACGCGCCCCGGCGCGGTCGTTGACCAGCGGCAGCTCGTCGGCCAGCGGGTGGCCGACAAAGGCCACCGGCACGCGATGCCGGGCGTAGAAGGCCGCTTCAAACGGCAGGAAAGTGAGCATCGCATCCACCGCGCGGGCGATGCCCTTGACCCGCCCCTGGCGCCAGGCCCACACCGACGGGCTGACGTAGTGGGCGGTGGTGATGCCGGCGCCGCGCAGCTGCCGCTCGAGGCCGAGATTGAAGTCCGGCGCGTCGATGCCGACCATGATATCGGGCCGCCAGGCCAGGGCATCGCGGCGCAGATGGCGGCGCACGCCGAGCAGCCGCGGCAGATGCCTGACCACCTCCACCAGCCCCATCACCGCCAGCGTCTCCAGCGGATAGAGGCTGTGCATGCCTTCGGCTGCCATGCGCGGGCCGCCGATGCCGCGAAACTCGGCCTCGGGATGGCGCGCCGCAATGGCCCGCATCAGGCCGGCCCCGAGGATGTCGCCGGACAGCTCGCCGGCTACCAGATAGACGCGCATGCCTGCC
>DATHXP010000249.1:0-2002 GCA_035459605.1 Halomonas sp.
AATGCTTTGATGGCTGCTCGGCGACCCGATGGGGATCCTCGTGGTTTTGCCGTTCTCCACATAAATGACAAATCCCACCGTGTCGATGGAGACTTGATCCCCGACCTGCTGAACGACGTTCACCGTATCCCGCATGACGGCGAATGCGACGGTGGGATGGGCCTGGAGGTCTAGTTGATGCGCGTTCCAGGCGATATTTAGCAAGCTATTGGTATCCGTTTCCGCCGCCAGCGCGTGAGCTTCGGCGTGAGGCTCGCCGGCCCGCGCATGCCAGCCTTCGCCCACGCACTGCCCGTCGCGCACCAGCACGCAGCCGACCCGCGGATTGGGATGCGCGGTATACAGGCCGCGCCGGGCCAGCACCAGGGCGCGTGACATCCAGGCTTCGGGCGACTGGCGGCTCACTGTGAAGGCCCCGACTTGTCGGCAGACGAGCCGGAAGGTCCGTCAGTTTTTAAGGAGGGCTCCTGGGCCAGGCGGTCGATCTCGGCACGAAATTCGTCGATATCCTGGAAGCGGCGATACACCGAGGCAAAGCGAATATAGGCCACCTGATCGAGCCGCTTGAGCGCCTGCATGACCTGCTCGCCCACGTCGCGCGCGTGGATCTCGCGCTCCCCCCTGGCCCTCAGAGTCTGGCGGATACGCTCCACGGCGGCCTCGATGGCTTCGGCCCCCACCGGGCGCTTCTCCAGCGCGCGCAGCATGCCGTCGCGCAGCTTGCTTTCATTGAACAGCTCGCGCGAGCCGTCCGACTTGATCACTCTTGGCATCACCAGCTCGGCGCTTTCATAGGTGGTAAAACGCTCGCCGCAGGACGCACACTGCCGCCGACGTCGCACCTGGTCGCCATCGGCCACCAGACGGGAGTCGGTAACGCGGGTATCATTGCCACCACAGAAGGGACAGTGCATAGACGGTGTTCCAGCGTTGAGACGATAAATGTCGCCATATTGTAACGGGTCGCGGCCAAAGCGCACAGCGCCACGCAGGACACAGGGCCATCTGTCGAAGTTGGCTCGGCCCGTCACGGCTGCGCTCAAGCCATCCTGGCCCTTGCTTCCGAGCTCTTTAATGCGCTGCTAATTCCAAGCTGGCAAGCTTGGAGTCATAATTGCAGCCACCCACCGAGATGGAGCCCGCTTCAACCATGATGCCCCGACGCGTTCGGCCTCGCCCGACCGGACAGCTGCTGATTGCACTGCTGATCCTGCTTAGCCTGCCGGCTCTGGCCCAGGGCCTGTTTTCGAGCAGAAATGAGTTTCTGCCGCCGGACCAGGCCTTTCAGCTAAGCGCCGTGGAGGACGGCGAGCAGGTTCTGCTGCGCTGGGATATTGCCGACGGCTACTACCTCTACCACCATCGGCTGGGGTTCGAGACCGCCGAAGGAGTCACCCTCGACCCGCCGCTGCCGGAGGGCGTGACCATCACCGACGAGTACTTCGGCGAATCGGTGGTGTCCTACGATCAGCTCGACGTCAGCGTCTCGCCCGGAGACACCGCGCACCTGACGCTGACCTGGCAGGGCTGCGCGGATGAAGGCCTGTGCTATGCGCCCCAGAACGCCGATCTGCGCCTGTCCGACATGGCGATTGTCAAAGGCGGCAGCCTGTCCAACGGCGCCTCTTCCGCCGCGAACGACGCCGCATCTCCCAGCGGCCCGCCTGCCGGCTCGGTCAAAGCAGCCGCTTCCGCGCCTCCCGCCGGCGACCTCGGCGAGGACCAGGCGCTGGCGCAGCGCCTCAAACAGGCCTCGCCGACCTGGACGCTGGTCGCCTTCTTCGCCATGGGGCTGCTGCTGGTCTTCACGCCCTGCGTGCTGCCGATGATCCCGATTCTCTCGAGCCTGGTGGTGGGCGCCAACGCTAGCGCGCGGCGCGGCCTGATGCTGTCGATTGCCTACGTGCTGCCCATGGCGGCCACCTACGCGCTGCTCGGCGTTGCCGCTGCGCTGGCCGGCGCCAACCTGCAGGCCGTGCTGCAGACCCCCTGGGTGCTGGGC
>DATHXP010000250.1:0-1659 GCA_035459605.1 Halomonas sp.
GCCGAAGTAGCGGCGCATATTGTCCACGTCACGCTCGAACATCCACTCGGCGCTGTTGTTGCCGGCGGCATCCACCGCCTGGGGCAGGTCGATGATCACCGGCCCGTCGCTGGCCATCAGTACATTGAACTCGGACAGGTCACCGTGCACCAGCCCGGCACACAGCATCTTCACCACGTCCCGGATGATCTTGGCGTAGGACTCGCGGGCCTGCTCGGCGCTCAGAGTCACGTCGTCCAGGCGCGGCGCGGTGAAGCCCTCGGCATCGCTGATCATCTCCATCAGCAGCACCCCATCGATAAAGCCAAAGGGCTTGGGCACCCGCACGTCCGCCGCGGCCAGTCGGTAGAGGGCGTCGACCTCGGCATTGAGCCAGGCCTGCTCCTGCTCCTTCTGTCCGTAACGGGTCTTCTTGGCCATCGCCCGCGAACGGCGACTGTTGCGCCCGCGGCGTCCCTCCTGGTACTGCACGGCCTGCTTGAAGCTGCGCTGCTTCGCCTCCTTGAAGACCTTGGCGCAGCGCCGCTCCCCGTGGGAGCGCACCACATAGACCTGGGCCTCCTTGCCGCTCATCAGCTGACTCTCGACCGCGTCGATCAGGCCGTCGTCCACCAGCGGCTGCAGGCGCTTGGGTATCTTCATCTATTGTTCCTGGTAGTGCTGAAACGAATCACTGAGCCGGTTGACTGAACCGGCTTGCCGAAGCGAACGGCCGAGCCGCCATCAACGGCTGATGCGCCGGGCGCGAAAGCTGCGCCCCTTGATCCTGCCGTTGGTCAGCCGCTCGAGTGCCTGGTCGGCCACCTCGCGGCGCACCGCCACATAGGCGCTGTTGGCCAGCACCTTGATCCTGCCCACCTGGTCACCGGCCAGCCCCGCCTCACCGGTCAGGGCGCCGAGAATATCCCCCGGGCGCACCTTCTGCTTCTTGCCGCCGCCGATCTGCAGGGTCGTCATGGGTGGTACCAGCGGCACACGGGAGAGCACCGAGCGTGGCGGCAGGCTGGCCTCCTCGATGGGCTCGCCGAGAAAGTCGGTGAGGCGCTCCAGGCGGTAGCCCTCGCCCTGGCCGACCAGGGTGCAGGCGATCCCCGCGCTGCCGGCACGGCCGGTGCGACCCACGCGATGCACATGCACCTCCAGGTCCCGGGCGATCTGGTAGTTGAACACCGCATCCAGCTCGGCGATATCGAGTCCGCGTGCTGCCACGTCGGTGGCCACCAAGATCGAGGCGCTGCGGTTGGCGAACAGCACCAGCAGTCGGTCGCGGTCAGGCTGCTCCAGGTCACCATGCAGCGCCAGCGCGCCGAAACCCGCCGCGTTGAGCGCCTGGGCCACCTCATCGGTCTCGCGCTTGGTATTGCAGAACACCACGCTGGAGGCAGGGCGGAAGTGCAGCAGTAGCCGACACAGCCCCTCCAGCCGCGCCTCGTCGCCATCGGCGACCCGGTAGACCCGCTCGTGGATGCTGCTGGCATCGTGGGTCTCGGCGACCTCGACCCTTACCGGCTGGCGCAACATCGCCTCGGCCACGGGGCGCACCGCAGCGGAGAAGGTGGCGCTGAACAGCAGCGTCTGGCGGCTGGCCGGCGTCTCGGCGACGATCGCCTCCAGGCTCGCCTGGAAGCCCATATCGAGCATGCGGTCGGCCTCGTCCAG
>DATHXP010000251.1:0-2141 GCA_035459605.1 Halomonas sp.
ACGCCTGACTGCTCTCTCCGTTCCCCTGCTTACCCTTGCCATCGCCGGTTGTGGCGAAGAATCCGACCAGCTGCCCGTGGATGGCCGCGAATTCGATGGCGTGAATTACAGCGAACCGGCGCCTTATCAGGGGCGGGTGATTGACGGCTATCTGAAGAATGCCCGGGTGTGGCTCGACCTTGATGGTAACGGGCGCTACACCTCCGAGCCGTTCACCCTGCAGCTGGCGAATGGTAATCGCGTCGACTTTGCCGGGGGAGAGCCCATGGCGATGAGTGGGCAGGACGGTGCCTATGTTCTGGACCTGTCCTCTCTGCAACTGCCACCCGAAACCGGCCGGTCGCTGGACCCCCGTGATTATCCGCTGTACGCGGCGGCGATCCCGGGCACCACCGTTGAGCAAACGCCGGGTGGCGACAGAGCGGTTGAGACCGCCTACCTGCTGGCGGCCAGTCCGGGTGTGACCAACATTACGCCGCTCACCACGCTCGAATATTACCTGGCCAGGCTGGGGCTTGGCCTGGGCCACGATGTCAGTGCCAGCCTGGTGGGCATCAACACCGCCGCTGACTACATTCTTGGTCAGGATGAGCGAGCCCATGCCTACGCCCGGGCACTGGTACGGTTTATGACTCTGCAGGTGGAGCGCAGCGTGCCCGGCGGCGGTAAAACCGAACTCAGTCTGAGCCCGGCCGAAGCCCGGCTGCTGGCCATCTCCCTGTTGCGCCATGCACCGGAGGTTATCGCCGAAGTGGATCGCGCGGCCGCCGGTGATTATGCGAGAGTGGCGGTCGATACTCTGGGCCTGCCCGAGGTGACGGTCAGTCTTGTTGACCCGGTGGTGCTTACCGGGCAAGCGGTGATGGCCCACTCCGAAACCGGTCAGTTGCCAGCCCGTGACAGCGCGCTTGAGCTTTCCACGGTGGTGGCTTTTGAGTACGCCGAAACCGGAAGGCTCAGCCGCATCGTGGCGAATGGCTGCCTGATGCCCTTCATGCCGGGATTGCTCGGGGTTATTGAGGCGGATGGTTATCTTGCCGACCTGGCCACCCCCTGGTTGCCGGCGGTGGCCTTGGGCGGCGAAGGCGCGCTGGGAAGTGCAGCCTGGGCGGCCTTTGATCCGGAAGCAGACCCGCAGGGCGTGGAAGACGAGGCCCTTGCCTTTGACTGGGACAACAAGCGTATTACCTTTGACACCTCCACTCTGTGCCATGCGGCCCGGGGCCTGGCACCAGCCTCCAGCGAGCTCGACGGGCAGCCAGAGGTGATCTATGAATGGACCATGCAGGACGATGTGGTGGCAGAGTTGGCTGCCACCATTGTGGAATCAGGTGACGTTTACACGCTGGCTGGTGGCGGGCAACTGCTGGCGGACTACGAGCTGACTCGCGGCAGTGAGCCGGTGGAATCCCTCACCCGAACAGGCGCAGAAGAAACCTGTGAGGCCGAACCGGCCGAAGACGCCCGCGGGCCGCAACATTTTGTGGTGACCAAAAAGCAACCCTATGAGTTTGTCGGCCAGCTTCCCGCGCCCGTCGGCTTTGACGAGCTGGCTCTGGAATACGATACCCGGGTGATCCCCGAGGACGGCGGAGTACAGGTTGATCGCTTGCTGCGCTGGGTATTTTCTGACCCGGAGGTCTCCGAGGACGGCTTGCAGTGGACGATGTTCTACGATGCGGTGCCGGATGCACTCAACCCCAACCTTATCCGTACCGCCTACCTCTCTGACTACACGCGACCGCTGGACTGTGGCAAGGAGCAAATCGAACCGACGACAGCCTATGCAAAGGTGGAGTATGAGTACCAGAAGTTATCCGACTATCTGCTCAGTGTGATCCGGTAGCAGCGCCGTCAGGGCCGGGGATGGACCATCTCCGGTTCCGGGCAGGCCGGGAGTGTCAGATGCAAACATCACAGACACAAAAACACCGACAGCAGGCCTGAGTTGGCTTGGTCAATCATCTGGCTTCTTGGGATTTCGTGCCATTTCCTGGGGAAGGAAATGGTGCCGAGGAGAGGACTTGAACCTCCACGGGGTTGCCCCCACTAGCACCTGAAGCTAGCGTGTCTACCAATTTCACCACCTCGGCAGGTGATTTGCAGATTCGCTGTTAGTTTGTTGAAAACTTAGCGTTTCT
>DATHXP010000252.1:0-2225 GCA_035459605.1 Halomonas sp.
ATAATCGGGAAATCGAGCTGCTCATCGGAGGCGCCGAGGTTGTCGAACAGGTCAAAGATCTGATCGATCACCCAGTCGGGTCGCGCGCCCGGGCGATCGACCTTGTTGACCACCACAATGGGTTTAAGGCCCTGATCGAAGGCCTTCTGGGTCACGAAGCGGGTCTGCGGCATGGGGCCGTCCACCGCGTCGACCAGCAGCAGGACCGAGTCGACCATGGACATGACCCGCTCGACCTCGCCGCCAAAGTCGGCGTGCCCGGGGGTGTCAACGATATTAATGTGGTAGTCGGTGCTGCTGTTTTGCCAGCGGATCGCCGTGTTCTTGGCCAGGATAGTGATGCCGCGCTCCCGCTCCTGTTCGCTGGAGTCCATGACACGCTCCTGGGCCTCTGCCTTGCGGTCCAGCGTGCCGGACTGCTGGAGAAGCCTGTCGACCAGGGTGGTCTTCCCGTGGTCAACGTGAGCGATAATGGCAATATTACGGAGATTCTCGATCACGAAAGGATCCTGCTGGTAAAATCGGGCCAGCATTATAAGGGCAAGGCCGCAGCCGCTGCCAGCGCTGCGCGCCCTGCCTTTTGCTGCCGAGTGAAGTGGAAGGCGTTTTGGCATGCCTTATGAAACGAAAAAAGCACCCGTAGGTGCTTGATTCGTCGACTTGTTTGGTGGAGGCGGCGGGAATTGAACCCGCGTCCGCCAATACTCGCCCATCGGCTCTACATGCTTAGGTCCGTCTTTTGATTTAACGTCTCAGGCTCCGACGGGCAGGATCCTTCGACGCGATTCCTCTAAAGTTTAGCGATTGACACGAGGACGGGGCCAACCGCGATCCCATCAGTCTTAGCTCGTATCCCTTTGGTAATGAATGGGCACATTACCGCCGGGCCGGACTAGAAGCTAGCAGTGTTTAAGCTGCCAGCGCGCCCTGAGCGTAGTTGTCGTCGTTTGCGACTATTCATTTGTGATGTGGGATTTACGAGATACATCACGCTCTCGGCATGCACCTCAGGGGTTGTCATCAGCGTCGAAACCGTGTCGCCCCCGTTGCTGTTGCTACTATACCAGAATAGCGTCTCGTGTGTCAGTACCTGAGTCCGCTGGTTTCAGTGCTATCCCGGTACTTCCCTGTACCGCCTGTGACAGCAGGGGCCACCGCTAGTTCAATGGGTTGACGTGCGGGCTCCTCCTTTTGCTTCACCCCTTGTTCTGTTCGCGCATGATGCGGCCCTTCTGGCGCTGCCAGTCGCGGTCCTTTTCGGTGGCGCGCTTGTCGTGCAGCTTCTTGCCGGTGACCAGCGCCAGCTCGCACTTGACCCGGTTGCCCTTCCAGTACAGCTTGAGCGGCACGCAGGTGTGGCCCTTGTCCTGGGTGCGCGAGAAGATCCTGGCGATCTCCTTGCTGTGCAGCAGCAGCTTGCGGGTGCGCGTGGGGTCGGCAACCTCGTGGGTGCTGGCGGTGTTGAGCGGCATGATGTGGCTGCCCAGCAGCCAGGCCTCGCCGTCCTTGACCAGGATGTAGGTATCGGTGAGCTGGGCCTTGCCGGCGCGCAGGCTTTTTACCTCCCATCCGGCCAGCACCAGGCCGGCCTCGAACACCTCTTCAATGTGGTATTCGAAGCGTGCCTTCTTGTTGAGGGCGATGACGTTACTGCGTGGACCCTTGGCTTTCTTGTTGGCCATGAAACCTCTTTCTCTTAACTAACTCGCTGGCGATAGCGGCGCGCCTCTTCGCTGGCGAGGAGGCGTGATACTATTCACAACCTTGAATGACCGCTCATGATACGCCCTGAAACACGTGAAGTCAGCGGAGAGCTTAATGGCAACGGTTAATCGGTCTGCTGTGGTGCGGCATACCCCCAAGCAAATGTTTGATCTGGTCAATGACTTCGAGAGCTACCCGGAGTTCCTGCCGGGGTGTCGGCGTGCACGCCTGATCGAGCGCGACGAGAACCATCTGATTGGCGAGATGACCCTCGGGCGCGCCGGTATCGAGCAGAGTTTCACCACGCGCAACGATCTTCACGAGCCCGAGCGTATCGACCTGTCGCTGGTCAAGGGACCTTTCAAGCGTCTCAGGGGTCGCTGGTTGTTTACGCCGCTGGGCGAAAACATCTGCCGCGTCAGCCTGGAGCTTGAGTTCGAGTTTGCCAACCGCCTGCTGGCGATGGCATTTGGCAAGCTGTTTCAGCAGGTGGCCGGGCAGCTGGTGGATGCCTTTACGCG
>DATHXP010000253.1:0-2004 GCA_035459605.1 Halomonas sp.
GGTTAGGGAGTCGCCCCACGATCCCCGGACACCGGACCCCGATCACCGTTCGAATCGGCGAGAGGGCTCGCCTCCTGCAGGCGTCCGGAGCGCTGAAGGCCGGGGTCAGGCCTGCTCGCCGAGGGTGTCCAACTCGGCGGAAACCTCGCGCGGCGACAGCAGCGTGTAGACGACCGGAATCACGAACAGGGTAAAGAACGTCCCCACCAGCAGCCCGCCGACGATCACCCAGCCGATATCCTGGCGCGACTCGGCGCCGGCCCCGGTGGCGATCGCAAGCGGCACCGCGCCCAGCACCATGGCGCCGGTGGTCATCAGGATCGGGCGCAGGCGCAGCTTGGCGGCGCGTTCCACGGCATCGAACATGTCCAAGCCGCGGGCTCGCAGCTGGGTGGCGAACTCCACGATCAGGATGCCGTGCTTGGTGATCAGGCCGATCAGGGTCACCAGCCCGACCTGGCTGTAGATGTTGAGCGTGCCGCCGCTGAAATACAGCGCCGCCAGGGCGCCCGGCACCGCCAGTGGCACGGTCAGCATGATGATCAGCGGATTGCGCCAGCTCTCGAACTGGGCCGCAAGCACCAGGTAAATGAATGCCAGCGCCAGCAGAAATGTCACATAGATGCCGGAGCTGGAACGCTTGAACTCGCGCGACTGGCCGGCATAGTCGGTCTGCGCGAGCCCGGACAGCTCGCTTGCCGCCAGCTCGTCCATATAGGCCAGCGCCTGGCCGAGGGTATACCCCGGCGCCAGGCTGGCTGAAATGGTGGCCGAGCGAAGCTGGTTGAAGTGGTTCAGCTCCTTGGGCGCCACGGTCTCTTCCACCGTCACCAGGTTGGAGAGCTGAACCATCTCGCCGTCGCCGCCGCGCACGTACAGGCGGCGCAGATCATCCGCGTTGGTGCGGTCGACGTCCGCCACCTGGACCACGACGTCGTACTGCTCGCCCTCGCGCTTGAAGCGGGTGACCTGGCGCCCGCCGAGCATGGACTCCAGCGTGCGGCCGAGCGTCTCCACGCCAACGTCGAGGTCCGCTACCTTGTCGCGGTCGACGTTCACCTTGAGCTGCGGCTTGTTGAGCTTGAGGTCCGACTCGAGGTTCTGCAGGCCCGGATTCTCCGCCGCCTTCTCGATAATCCTTTCGCTCATTGCCTGCAGCTCCTCGTAGGGCAGCGAGGTCTGCAGCACGAACTCCACCGGCTTGGACCGCACGCTCTGGCCGAGCGGCGGCGGGTTCACGGCGAAGGCCAGAACACCCGGGATGCCGAAAAGCTGTGGGCTGATCTCCGCGGCGATGTCCTGCTGGGTGCGCTCCCGCTCGTCCCAGGGCAGCAGTTTCACGAACGAGATGCCCTGGGACACCGTCGGGAATCCCGCCACTACGAAATAGCGCGGCACTTCCGGTATCCCGGCGACGATCTCCTCGACCTGCAGGGCGTAGCCGGTCGTGTAGTCGATGGTCGCCCCTTCCGGAGCGATGATGGGAATCACTACCGTGCCCTGGTCTTCGTAGGGCGCCAGCTCTTCATTCAGCGACTGGTACAGCACGGCGCTCATCGACGCCACGCCCAGACCGATCACCAGCACCAGCGCCCGTGATCGCAGCGCCGCATGCAGCGTGCGCGTGTAGCCGGCCGTCAGGCGGTTCAGCCCGCCCTCGATGACGCGGTAGACGGCGCCGTGCTTGTCCTGGTGCCGGATCCAGCGCGAGCACAACATCGGCGACAGGGTCAGGGCGACGAATCCGGATACCAGCACCGCGCCCGCCAGCACCCAGGCGAACTCCGTGAACAGCTTGCCGGTGGAACCGGTCATGAAGCCGATCGGGACGTACACCGCCGCCAGGGTCAGGGACATGGCGATGACCGCGAAGGCGATCTCGCGGCTGCCGAGAAACGCCGCGCGCATGGGCGACTCGCCGTCCTCAACGTGGCGGTGGATGTTCTCCAGCATGACAATGGCATCGTCAACCACCAGGCCGATCGCCATCACCAGCGCCAGCAG
>DATHXP010000254.1:0-2166 GCA_035459605.1 Halomonas sp.
ATTCGCCGATGGCGCCCTGCCCAAAAAGACCAAGCAGCTGATTGCCGTGGCGGTGGCGCACGTCACCCAGTGTCCCTACTGCATTCACGGTCATACTCAGGCAGCACTCAAGGAGGAGGCCACTGCGCAGGAAATCATGGAAGCCATCTGGGTCGCCGCCGAAATGCGTGCCGGTGGTGCCTTTGCCCATTCCAACCTGGCGCTGGATACCATCAACCAGAACAAGCCCTCGGAAGATGCATAGACTCGCGTTGACAGCACGCCACTAGGGAAGCGCTGAAGAAATCGCCGAGCGGCTCAAGCACAAGGCGCGCGGAGCGCAGGAACCGGAGCATATGCGATATATGTGAGGATTCCGAGCACCGCGCAACGCAGTGATTGAGACGCGCAGGCATTTATTCAGTGTCTTCCTAGCGCTGCCAGGAGTAAGTCTGCTAAGCAGTCTTACTCCTCCTCTGGCCGCTGAACGCGCACATGCAGTGACGAAAAGCCACCGGCTGGATAAAGCGCCTTTGGGGAAGGCTTGTCAGATACCAGCTCAATATGGCGCGTGCCTGCCAGCAAGATCTCCATGAACAGGCGCAGCTCCAGCCTGGCCAGACGTTCGCCGGGGCACACATGCACGCCGGCTCCGTACAGCAGGTTCCTGTTGCGATTACGCTGCGGCTGAAATTCATCCGGATCGCCGAACACTTTTTCATCGCGATTGGCGGAAGCCCAGATCAATGAAATTCGCTCGCCGGCGGGCAGTTCACGGTCGCCGATCGTCACCGCCTGAGTCGTCAGACGGCGATTGGAAATCAAGGGGGCATGAATGCGCAGAATCTCGTCAATCGCCTCCGGAAGATCCTCACGCCCCTGGCGCAGCTCCTCCTGCAGCTCGGGATGTTCAGCCAGATAGTGCACCAGGATGCCGACGCTGGCGGAAATGGTGCCAAGCTCGCCCACGGTCCAGTTGCGCACGATGCTGACGATCTCCTCGTCGCTCAGCGCCCGACCATGGATTTCTTCCTGCAGCAGGCGCGTTGTTACATCCGCCGGCGCTTCATCTCCGGCATCGCGACGCAGTATCAGCTGCTCCCTGATATAGCCGTCGAACTCGAGGGCAATCTTGGCCATGGCCTGGCGATCTCCGGCCAGTGTGGCCCGATGGTTCTTGCCGATCCACTCGCGCAGCGCTTCGCGCAGGCTGTCAGGCCAGCCCATGAAGGCGCACTGATTGCGCACGGCAAAGGGCCGTGCCAGTACATTCATTACCTCCACTTCACCGTCCAGCGGCAGGCCATTGATCAGCGCCTCGGTATTGGCCCGGCACACCGGCTCGAACTCGCCGATGCGCTCCGCCGTGAAGTACGTCTCGACGATGCGCCGGTAAGGGGTGTGCTCGGGCGGATCCATGGCGTTGGGAATGGAGAGATGCCGCGAAGCGTTGCTGAAGGTGTCGTGATCGTCCAGCACGCGCATCACATCCTCGTGGCGAAACAGGGACCACTGCAGGTAGTCGCTATAGGCGACGGGGCAGCGCTGGCGCATCTCATCGTAGGCCTGAATCTGGTCTTCGAGAACCTCCGGCGCCCGGGGGTCCCAATCGGCTGATGTCTTGTTGGTCATTGCACAAGCCTCTCGGTGTATGGTGCCACCATCACGCCAGCTTCCATCTTTACTAGCCGGCTTCAAGGCAGCTGAATTTGATCGGCCTCGCCTGCGTGCCAGGCACTAAGAATTATTTATAATACTTGTTAAGACTGGCAGCAATGACCCAGCTCAACAAACGCCAGATCAGACCTGATAGCTGAAAACCAGCCACAGCACCAGCGGCATCACCACCAGGCTCCCCAGGTTGCCAATCAGCACCAGCGAGGCCACCCGCTGGGGCTCCTGGCGATACTGCTCGGCCACCAGGTAGTTCAGCACCGCCGGCGGCAGTGCCGCAAACACCCACAGCGCCGCCAGCGACAGGCTATCAAGCTCGAGCAGCAGCACCATCGGTACTGCCAGAATCACCCCTGAAAGGGGGCACAGCAACGCCCCCAGCACGCCGGTACGCCAGTCGCTGAAGTCGATCTCCAGCATGCGCACGCCAAGCGCGAACAGCATCAGCGGTATGCATATCTCGCCCAGCATGCTCATCGCCTCCAGCAGCCAGCCCGGCAGCAACAAACCGCT
>DATHXP010000255.1:0-1974 GCA_035459605.1 Halomonas sp.
TCGGCACCGCCGCCCAAGTGATTCCAGTGGAATCACCCCCGGAGCCCTCTCCGGCACCGCCGCCCAAGTGATTCCACTGGAATCACCCCGGAGACCTCATCGGCACCACAGCCCAGGTGATTCCACTGGAATCACCCTCGGAGCTCTCCCCGGCACCGCCGATCAAGTGATTCCAGTGGAATCAGGTCGAGGGAGCGTCTCCTGGCTCCCCAGCGGAAGGCGGTGAGTCTCCTTTCGACTCGCCGTCGCTGCCGGCCCTCGCGGCCTCAGCCGGCTTGGCAATCGGCGGTGCAAACTCGCTGCGCCGTTTGCCGGAGAGCACATCGTCAGGCAGTGCACCGAACTTCTCGATGGCATTTCGGGCCTTGGCATTGTTGGCGGCAAAGTCGTCCCGGGTGGCGCCGCTGAAGCCGGGGTACTTCTGAGTGCTCGCGCAAAGGCTGCGCAGGAGGTGACCACCCACCCGGACGTACTCCTCCATCTGTCGACGGCCAATCAGGGCGATATGGTGGGCGAGCATGACGCGCCTGACGAAGCGGTCGAAGTCGATCAGCAGGCGCAGGGCGAGCCAGCCGTGCTGGCCGCCGGTATAGACGGGAATCTTGAGGGGCTGCTGGTTGAGGTTCTCTTCCACGTCCAGCTCTGGCGGCAGCTGAGCCAGCAGGCCATCCAGCTCCTGGAGGCGCTGGTCCAGCTGAGTTCGCGTCTCGGCAAGCTTGGCATCCAGCTGCAGCAGCCAGTGATCCGCGTATGGGTCATCCTTGGCGGCGTTCTGCTTGATCGCGCCGCAGATCAGCAGGAACTGCCGCATACCGATTATTTGCGGACGTCCTGTCTCGACGCCTCGTCCCTTCCAGATCCGTGCGGCGTGGTGGGTATGAAGCGTCAGCTCGATCTTGCTGCGCAGTGCTCCCAAGCGATCAACGGCCATGTCGCGTTGCCCTCATGCTGATGTGTGTCCGCGGTATGGCAGGCACTGTCAATCAGTTGGTAAGTGGGAGACAGCGGAATCGTTAATGGCTGTTGAGTGAGTTTTTCCCGCCAGCCGGCAATAGCCCCAGCTTGCGCAGGCACTGCTCTCGGGCCGCCTGAGCTTCCTCGGGCGACGTGGTGCTGGACGGAGTGCTCGATGCCGTGGGTCCTGAGGTCTGCGTGGGTGACTGAGTCGCAGCACGTGGTGCAGGCCGCTGCTTAGCGTGTAGTGCGCTCTGGCTCACACTACCCGCCCGGCGTTCGGCCTGGGTCTGGGCGTAGCCGGTGGCCACGAACTCGCCGTTGATGGCGCGCCTGATCAGCCCCCGCAGGAAGCCCTTAGGGTTTCTCACCGAACCACTGCTCACACGCCCCGCCGCCTCATCGAGAATGGCTTGCTGGGTGTCGCCGGCCAGGTCCGCCATGAGGAGCTGAGTGGCCTGACGCTCGCTCTCATCCAGCGAAAGACACGCCGACCATTGCAGCTTCACGTCTGACGTACCTGTAGGTTTTACACAGTGTGAAGTACGTACTGTACGGGGAGAACTGCCCGAGTTTTCATGGAGAACGGCATCGATGGCCTCATAAGCTCTTGATTTCAGACTTGGTTCTCGCTGAAAACCGGGGGGGTTCTTGTGGCTCACCCTGCCGAGTTCTCGCTGAGAACTCGGCAGCCTGCTCTGGTTTTTGCCCTGGTTCTCCTGGTCAGTCGCGGCGGGGAACTGGGCAGCGTCATGCCTGGCAGGCGACCGGCGCTGGGCCTGCCTGGACCGAGAGGTCATGGTATCGAGACGTGTCGGCAGCTCATGCAAGGCCCCGGCTTCCTGGAGCTCCTCGAGCACCATGGCCGCGACGGCCTTAACCACCTTGTTCTGGTGATCAAGGCAGCGACACACATACTCAACGTAGTCGGCATCCAGCACCGAAGCTTCTGCGGGCGAAAGCGGCTCGTCGTGCAGGATATAGACGTTGCCGATAATTCGGCCGTTCTGCGCGTTGCGC
>DATHXP010000256.1:0-3070 GCA_035459605.1 Halomonas sp.
CCCGCGCCGTCGGGCGCATCCGCCGCCAGCGCCAGCTTCAGCCACTGGCTGATGCCGTTGCTCTGCACCAGAATCACCTCGTTTTCCAGCGGCGCCAGCGGCTCGCGGCGCATCCAGCCCACCGCCAGGTCGCGCAGCGACTCCAGCCGATTGCCGTGCACCACCAGAAAGCCGGGTTCGATGGGGTCAGAAGCAGCAGCAGGGGCGGGAGCAGCGGGCATAAAGAATCCTTGAGCAGCGAAAGGGCAGGCGGAACAGCGCCTGCCCTATGGTGCCGGAAATGGGCGGGGTTATGAATGGGGGAGGTTGGCTGGTGGTCAGCGTTGGTGCAGGCGGGGTGTTGGTAGCATCTGCTGAATGCTTTCATACGCATCCCCGTGCGCATAGAGTTGAAGAGCCGAGTTGACAGCTTTCTGGAGGCTCCGATGGCAGAACTCTACGATGTTGCCGCACCAAAAAAAGCAGCCAATCTCGTCCGTGCCAGAAAAGCTTCTCAAGCGACCGGTCGGTTCGCTGTCACATTTCAGAGACCAGGTTGTCGCGGCGCTGGATCTCGCCATCACCGGAATCTGATGCCAGCGCTCACGTTGGTCCTGGGCATATGGACTCGATGCTTGCCGCCTCCACGAATCTAGCACGGAAGGATTGCCCGCGCCGCCTCAACCACGCTCTTGCCACGCTGTTGTCGAGCTGTCATCGTCAAAACGTGTTTTTCACGAGACCAGGGAGGCCGTCAGCCGTGTACATCGCCATGAACCGTTTTCAGGTGAACCCCGAGCGGGTGAAGGAGTTCGAACAGATGTGGCTGAAGCGGGAGACCCATCTGCAGGGGCTGCCCGGCTTCGTTGAGTTCCACATGCTGCGTGGCCCGGAAAGAGAGGACCACGTGCTCTATGCGTCGCATACCGTGTGGCGCTCACAGGAAGATTTCGAGGCCTGGATGCACTCCGAGGCGTTTCGCCAGGCCCACGCCAACGCCGGGCAGAGCAAGCGCGAGGGGATGTATCTGGGCCCGCCGAACTTCGAAGGGTTTACCGTTATCCAGACCGTCAACAACGAGGAGAAGGACCCATGAGCCAACGCGACGCCTATGAGCAGAAGCTGCGCGCCAAGCTGGACGAGTGGCAGGCCGAGATCGACCGGCTGCGGGCCAAGGCGCGCAGCGCCGAGGCCGATGCCCGCCTGAAGCGCGAGCGGGAAGAAGAAGCCGAGCGTCTTGAACAGCAGCGCGAGGAAATGCGCGAACGGCTCAAAGAGCTGCGCGAGGCCAGCGACGACGCCTGGGATGATATCAAGGACGGTGCCGAGCGCGCCTGGAAGTCGATCAGCGACTCCTTCGAGAAAGCCCGCTCGCGCTTCAAGTAGGCGCGCTTCATGTCAAAGGAGGCGCCATGTCTGCCAGGCAAGCGGTAACGTTCAGGCCGGTCCTGGAGCGGATTCATCTGGCGGGCGATCTGCTGATTATTGCGCTGGTGATCGCTAACTTGGCGCTGCTGCTGTTCGACAGCCTCTTTCTGCTGCCGCCGCTGAATAACGCCTTCGAGGCGGCGGCTCCTGGCCTGCACGGCGCCTATGAGCGATACATCCACGCCAACTTCCTGACCATCGACCTGGCCTTCGTGTCGGTCTTTCTGCTCGACGTGCTGCTGGGCTGGGCGGTGGCCATCGCCGAGCGGCGCTATCACCGCTGGTTCTTCTACCCCTTCGTGCACTGGTACGACGTGCTCGGCTGCATCCCGCTGGGCGGCTTCCGGCTGCTGCGGATTCTGCGCGTCGTCTCGCTGGTGCAGCGCCTGCAGCGGCTGGGCCTGATCGACGTGCGCCGCTGGTATCTCTATAGCGTGTTCGCCAAGTACTACGACATCCTGATGGAGGAGCTGACCGACCGCATCGCCATCCGCATGCTCAGCAATGTTCAGGACCAGGTCCGCTCGCGCGACGCGCTCTCCGCCGGCGTGGTGGAAAAGGTGATACGCCCGCGCCAGCAGGCGCTGATTCACGAGATCAGCCAGCGGCTGGAGGCCATGGCGGGCAGCGTCAGCGCCGATAACCAAGCGGACATCCTGCGCTATGTGCGCGGCCTGGTCGGGCGCACCCTGAGGGAAAGCCCGGAGATTCGCCGGCTGGAACGCCTGCCGCTGGGCGGCCAGCTGAGCCGAGGGCTCGAGTCCTCGCTCTCCGACCTGGCCGGCCGCCTGGTCAACGAGGCGCTGGCGGGGCTGCAGTCGCCGGAGTTCTCTCGGCTGGTGACGCAGCTGGCCGACAGCGGCTTCGATGCCTGGCTGCGCACCGATCCGCATACCGAACAGGTCACCGAGCAGGTGCTGATCGACATGCTGGAACTGCTCAAGGAGCAGGTTGCCGTCAAGGGCTGGCAGCAGCGCTACCGGTAGGCAGTGCTCCTTTTCAAGCAGCGTCCAGTGGCTTGATCCGCGCCATCTCGTCTCTGATGGACTCGGCGGCTACCCAGAGGTCCACGGCTCGCTGTGCGTTTAGCCAAAACTCGGGCGAGTTGCCAAACAGACGAGCCAGCCGGAGCGCCATTTCCGGGCTGACAGCGCGGCGTTCACGCAGCAGCTCATTGATGGACTGGCGCGATACGCCTAGCGCTTCGGCAAGCCCCGCAACGCTCAAGCCATAGTCCGGCATGAAATCCTCGCGCAACATTTCACCGGGGTGCGTGGGTCTGCGCTGCATACCACGCGTATTTTCAATGGCCATCTTTACCTCCTGGTGTCAGTGGTAGTCGCAAACTTCGACATCGTACGCATCGCCGTCTTCAAAACGAAAGCAGATACGCCACTGGGCGTTGATGGAAATTGCGTGCTGTCCCTGCCTGCTTCCAGAAAGCGGATGAAGGCGATTGCCGGGCGGCACTCTCAAGTCCTCCAGCTGCTCGGCCAGGTTCACATATTCCAGCTTGCGTGCGGCTCTTGGAGCGATATCCGCAGGAAACCTCTTCGATTTGCCCTTGGTGTAAAGCTCTTGGGTGCGCTTGTCTGCAAAGGACTTGATCATGACAATAATCGTATTGCGTCACGTGACAAGTGTCAATATGATTCCCGCATAG
>DATHXP010000257.1:0-6866 GCA_035459605.1 Halomonas sp.
GCCAACAGCAGGACAACCAGTGAAGACTCCCCCTACAAAGAGCTGGTGTCTCATTTCGCTCCGATTGTGGCTAAGGCAATCAATGAGGGCCCAGATCCTCTACCTATCGCGCAGGCCGTGAAGAATATTATCGAGAATGAGGATAGCAAGATTGCCGTTGAGGTTGGCAAGGAGGCGGAGCAGTTCGTGCCAATGCGCAAGAGCATGGATGACAAAGCGTTCGAAGAGGCGGTGAAGGAGACGTTTGGTTTATAAGCATAGCTGGGGAAAGCTATCTGCTTGGCACAGGATCGTCCGGCGGCCAATTTTGTTGGCCGCCAGCGGGTCGGTTCTGATGGCCACTACAAGGCTCAACGGCGGCTGCGGCGGGCGTCCCTGGTGCGCTCCAGCTCGCGCTTCTTGGCCTTCTCGCGGTCGCTGGCGCCGGCCTGGGCGTCGTAGGGGTTGTACCCGGAGCGGAACTCGAAGCGTATGGGCGTGCCGCGCACCTTGAGCACCTTGCGGAAGGTGTTGGTGAGGTAGCGCTTGTAGGCGTCGCTGAGTGATTCGGTCTGCCTGCCGTGCACGACGATGATCGGCGGGTTGCTGCCGCCCTGGTGGGCCATGCGCAGCTTGATGCGCCGCCCGTGGATCATCGGCGGCTGGTGCTGCTCGACGGCGTCGTGCAGGATGTTGGTCAGCCGGTTGGTCGACCAGTGGCTGTTGGCCGAGGCGAAGGCGTTCTCCACCGACGGGTAGAGGTCGCCCACCGCGGTGCCGTGCAGGGCGGAGATGAAGTGCAGGTCGGCGTAGTCGGCAAAGCCCAGGCGGCGCTTGATGTCGGCGCGCATCTTGTCGCGCGCTTCGCTTTCCAGGCCGTCCCACTTGTTGACCGCCAGCACCAGGGCGCGGCCGCTGGTCAGCACGTAGTCCAGCAGGTGCAGGTCCTGCTCGACCAGCCCGCTGCGGGCGTCGAGCACCATGATGGCGACGTGGCACTCCTTGATCGCCTCCAGCGCCTTGATGATCGAGAACTTCTCGACCGACTCGGAGACGTTCTTGCGCCGCCGCACGCCGGCGGTATCCACCAGCACGTAGGGCTTGCCGCGCCGCTCGAAGGGAATCTCGATGGCGTCGCGGGTGGTGCCGGCCTCGTCAAAGACCACCACGCGCTCTTCGCCCAGCATGCGGTTGACCAGGGTCGACTTGCCGACGTTGGGGCGGCCGATCACGCCGATGCGGATGCCCTTGGTGCCGGTGTCGGCGGGGATATCCGGGTCGCGCTCGGGGAAGGGGGCCAGCACCGCTTCAATCAATGAGGTGACGTTGCGCCCGTGGGCCGCCGCAATCGGGTGAGGATCGCCGAGCCCCAGCTGCCAGAAGTCGGCCATGGCCGAATGCTCTTCCAGGCCGTCCACCTTGTTGACCACCAGCCAGGTCTTTTTCTGGTTGACGCGCAGGTGCTTGGCGATGGCCTCGTCGGCCACGTTCAGCCCGTCCCGGGCGTCAACCAGAAACAGCACGATATCGGCTTCATCGATGGCCAGCAGCGACTGTTCGGCCATGGCCGCGTCGATGCCTTCCTCGGTGCCGCTGATGCCGCCGGTGTCGATCACCGTGTAGGCCTTGCCACCCAGCATGCCGTTGCCGTACTTGCGATCCCGGGTCAGGCCCGGGAAGTCGGCCACCAGCGCGTCGCGGCTGCGGGTCAGGCGGTTGAACAGCGTCGACTTGCCCACATTGGGGCGGCCAACGAGTGCAATTACGGGCGTCATGGGCGAACTTCCAGGGCCTCTAGCGTGCCGTTATTGGCCAGCGCATAGATGCGCCTGCCATCGGTCAGAGGAGCGACGCTGAGGCCGGAGCGGTTGACCCGGGTGCGTCCGACGAGCTTGCCCGACTGGGGGTTGATCAGGTGCAGATAGCCCTCGAAGTCGCCCAGCACCAGATAGCCGCCGGCAAATTCCGGCTCGGTGAGTTTGCGACCTTCGAGGTCGTTGAGGCGCCACTGTTCGTTACCGCTCAGGGCGTTCAGGGCGATGACGTGGCTGGCTTCGTCCACCACGAACAGCGTATCGCCAACGATCAGCGGCGAGCGATAGCTGGACAGCGTCCGTGACCAGGCCAGCTGGCCGCTGGTGGCTTCAAGCGCCACGACGCGCCCGTTGTAGCTGGTGGCGTAGAGGCGTCCGTCCGGCGTCAGCAGCGGCTGGCCGGCCAGGTCGGACAGCCGGTCGATCTCGGAGCTGCCGGTAGGCGTGGCAATGCGCCGCTCCCACAGCGGCTGGCCCGAGCGGTTGTCCAGCGTGACCAGGCGCCCGTTGGCGAGTCCGGCAATGGTTACCGCATCGATCACCTGGGGCGTGGCGCTGGCGCGCAGGCTCAGCGCCGGCTGCGAGGCGCTGTAGTTCCAGCGCTCTCTGCCGGTGGCGCGATCCAGGGCGGTAATGTGGCCATTGATCGACTGGACCACCAGCAGGTCGCGATTGGCCTGGGGGGCGGCAAGCACTTCGCTGCTGGTCTCGGTCTTCCACAGCACCTTGCCGCTGGACTGGTCGAGGGCCACGACTTCGCCGTTGCGGGTGCCCAGATACAGCTGGCCATCCACGGCCGACAGGGCGCTCGAGGCGCCGCTATCCAGGGTGGTTTCCCACAGCGTGCTGCCGCTGCTGTCCAGCGCGGTGACGAGGCCGCGGTGGTCGGCGGCGAAGAGGCGTGAGCCGTCCATGGCTGGGGCCATGGGGTAGCTGCCTCTGCCCAGGCCGGCGCCAATGCGCTTGCTCCACAGCGTGTCGATGCGCGCCGTCGGGCTCAGGTCGCCCAGCTCCTTGGGCGGGTACTGGGGTTCCACCTTGCTGGCACAGCCGGCCAGCAGGCCCAGGATCGCCACGGCGGCAATCATCAGTCGTGCTTTCATCAGCTGGTCTCCTCGATACCCAGGTCATCGAGCTTGAGTCGTATGGCGTACTGCGATTGGCCGCTCTGAGCGGCCAGATCGAGCGCTTCGCGCCAGGCGGCGGCGGCCCGCTCGCGCTGGTCGAGCGCCAGGTAGGCGTCACCGCGCAGATCCAGCCGCATCACGGCCAGCGACGCGGGGATGTCGCTTTCCAGCGTTGCCATGGCGGCGTCGGCCTCTTGCTGTGCAAGCTGCAGGCGAGCGAGTCGCAGCCGCGCCACGCCCTGCACATAGGGGTGCTTGCTGCCGCCGATAAGCGCTTCCAGGCTCTGCATGGCGCTGTCGATATCGTCGTCCTGCACCGCCAGGCGCACCTCGATCAGGCGGCCAAGGTCGGCATACAGGCTGCTGTCGTGGTGCTCCTCGAGCTCGCCGATCAGCGCCTCGGCGCGCTGCCGGGTAGCGTCGTCGAGAGCGTCCTGGCGGCTCAGGGCGAGCAGCTCCTGATAGCGCTGCGAGGCGGCCTCGGACTGGTCCAGCTGATACTGCTGCCAGGCCTTCCAGCCGAACACGCCGGCGGCGGCCACGACCACGCCGACCACCAGCGAGGTGCCGTTTTCTTTCCACCAGCGCTTGATGGCCTCGAGCTGCTCTTCTTCGCTTCTCATGTCTGCCACGCACGGTCTCCTTGTTCGGTCAGCGGGCGGTCAGGTCGTGGTACCCGACAGCAGGGCGGTAAGGGTCTGGGCGAGGGCATCCTGGGCAACGTCCTGCTGTTCACGGTCCTCGCGCAGAAATTTGACGGCGACGCTGCCGCGGGCCAGCTCGTCCTCGCCGAGCAGCAGCGCCAGGCGCGCGCCGCTGCGGTCGGCCTTCTTGATGCGGCTCTTGAAGCTGCCGCCGCCGCAGTGCAGCTGCAGGCCAAGCTCGGGCAGGGCGTCGCGCAGACGCTCGGCCAGCAGCAGGGCGGCGGGTTCGGTGGCCTCGCTCATCGGCAGCAGATAGGCGTCGAGCTCGCCCAGCGCCGAGTCGGGCACCAGCGACAGGGTGTCGAGCATCAGCACCAGCCGCTCGATGCCCATGGCGAAGCCCACGGCCGGCACGGGCTTGCCGCCGAGCTGCTCGACCAGGCCGTCATAGCGCCCGCCGGCGCACACCGTGCCCTGGCTGCCCAGGGTGGTGGTGGTCCACTCGAACACGGTGCGCGAGTAGTAGTCCAGCCCGCGCACCAGGCGCGGGTTGATGACGTAGTCGATGCCGGCGGCCTCGAGCAGCGCGGTGAGGCCCTCGAAGTGTTCGCGAGACGCGTCGTCGAGATGGTCGATCAGCCGCGGGGCGTCGCCCAGCATGGCGGCCATGGCGGGGTTCTTGGAGTCCAGGATGCGCAGCGGATTGGTGCCCAGGCGGCGCCGCGAGTCTTCATCGAGCACGTCGTGATGGTGCTCGAAGTAGGCCACCAGCTTGTCACGGTAGGCGGCGCGGGCGTCCGCCGAGCCCAGCGAGTTGAGCTCCAGGGTGACGTGCTGGTCGAGGCCCAGCTGCTTCCACAGCCGCGCCGAGAGCAGAATCACCTCGGCATCGATATCCGGGCCGCCCAGGCCAAAGGCTTCCACGCCGACCTGATGGAACTGGCGGTAGCGGCCCTTCTGCGGGCGCTCGTGGCGAAACATCGGACCCTGATACCACAGCCGCTGGGTCTGGTTGTGCAAAAGGCCGTGCTGCATGGCGGCGCGTACGCAGCTGGCGGTGTTCTCGGGGCGCAGGGTCAGGCTGTCGCCGTTGCGATCGTCGAAGGTGTACATCTCCTTTTCGACGATGTCGGTGACTTCGCCGATGGAGCGCTTGAACAGCGCGGTCTGCTCGACGATCGGGGTGCGAATCTCGGCGTAGCCGTAGTGGCGCATCAGCGCGCGCACCTGGCCTTCGAAATATTGCCACAGCGGCGTCTGCGCCGGCAGCAGGTCGTTCATGCCACGAATGGCCTGGATCTTGTTGCTCACAACGTGCTCCTGAAGGAAGTGGCGTCAGGCATCGCGGGTAATAATATCCTGTTCGGCCCGCTGCTTCTCGCGCACCTTGTCGCGGATCAGGCGCTCAAGGTCGTCGACCAGGTTATCGTTGGTCAGCTTCTGCGCCGGCTTGCCGTCGAGATAGAGCAGGTTGGCCGGGCTGCCGCCGGTGAGGCCCAGATCGCTCTCCCTGGCCTCGCCGGGGCCGTTGACGATGCAGCCGATGATCGAGACGTCCAGCGGCGTCATCACGTCCTCGAGGCGCTCCTCGAGCTGGTTCATGGTGTCGATGACGTCGAAGTTCTGGCGCGAGCAGCTGGGGCAGGCGATGAAGTTGATGCCCTTGGTGCGCAGCCGCAGGCTCTTGAGCATGTCGAAGCCGACCTTGATCTCCTCGACCGGGTCCGCCGCCAGCGACACGCGAAGGGTGTCGCCGATGCCGTCCATCAGCAGCATGCCAAGCCCGATCGATGACTTGACCGTGCCCGAGCGCAGGCCGCCGGCCTCGGTGATCCCCAGGTGCAGCGGCTGCTCGATGCGCCTGGCCAGGTCGCGGTAGGCGGCCACGGCCATGAACACATCGCTGGCCTTGACGCTGACCTTGAAGTCCTGGAAATCCAGCCGGTCCAGGTGGTCGATATGGCGCAGCGCGGATTCGACCAGCGCCTCGGGCGTGGGCTCGCCATACTTGCGCTGCAGGGATTTTTCCAGCGAGCCGGCGTTGACCCCGATGCGCATGGGAATGCCTTTATCGCGGGCGGCGCTGACCACGGCGCGCACGCGCTCTTCGCGACCGATATTGCCGGGGTTGATGCGCAGGCAGTCGACGCCGAGCTCGGCGACGCGCAGGGCGATCTTGTGGTCGAAGTGGATGTCGGCGACCAGCGGCACCTCGACCGAGCGGCGGATGCGGCCGAAGGCCTCGGCGGCGTCCATGCTCGGCACCGAGACGCGCACGATATCGGCGCCGGCCTGTTCGAGCTGGCGAATCTGGTTGACGGTAGCGGCCACGTCCAGGGTATCGGTGTTGGTCATGCTCTGCACCGAGATCGGTGCGTCGCCGCCGACCGGCACCTTGCCGACGTGAATCTGGCGAGAGACGCGGCGCGTGATGGGCGATGTGGCGTGCATGGTGTGATTATTCTCCCAGAGTGAAGCGGGCAACGTTGTTGGCCTGGGCGCGGCCGCCGACGTTTTCGGTCTCGCCGCGCCAGGTCATTTCAACGCCGGTGGCGTTGCCGATGGTCATGCGCAGCGGCGGTTCGCCCTCGACGCTTGCCTCGGTGCCGGGCTGCTGCAGGCCGACGAGAATTCTGTCGCCATTGGCATCGATGATCTCGGTCCACGACTGCTCGTTGAAGACCAGATGCAGCCGGTTGGCGCTGGCCTGGGCGTTTGCCGCCGCGTCAGAAGCGCCTTCCTGATCGGCGTTCAGTGCGACCGCCGTGGCGCCGTCATCGCCGTCGGCCGTCTCGCCGCTGGCCCCTGCGGCGAGCGCCGGCTCGGCCTCGACTGCGCGATCTGCCGGCGCGGTGACGGCTTGCCCGGTCTCGGCCATTGGCGTCTCGGGAATCGGCGTCTCGGGCAACGGCGTGGCCGGTGGCAGCTCGCCGGTGCCGCTATCGGCCGGCGCCTCCTGTGACGGCGCCGCGTCGCCGAGGGTGATGGTGCCGTTTCGGCTGTCCACCGCCACGGGTTCGCTGGTGCCGGGGTCCGGCGGCTGGTTGCCGCCGCGGCTTTGCCACCACATCAGGGTCAGGCCGGCCAGGCCGACGATGACCGCCAGGGTCACCAGCCGAAACAGCCAGGCGCCGATGCGCGACGGGGGTTTGTGGAGGTGCAGCGGCTGCGTCGGGGGCTCGGACGCTTCGTCGGCATTGCGCGCGCGATAGGCGGCAATCACCGGCTCGGGGTCGAGGCCGAGCAGGCTGGCGTAGCTGCGCAGGTAGCCGCGGCGGTAGATCGCCACCGGCACTTCGTCG
>DATHXP010000258.1:0-14444 GCA_035459605.1 Halomonas sp.
CAACGACACCATCAGGGCAGGCAGCGCATAGTTCAGCATCTCGCTGGGCGTCACCAGCAGGCCCAGAACCAGGAACAGGCCAATCTGGCTGAGCCAGGCAAAGCCGTCGTGTACCGGAAGAATAAAGCTGAGGTGGCGCCCCGGCCGATTGCCAATCATCAGGCCGGCAAGGTAGATGGCCAGAAACCCGCTGCCGCCAAGCACGCTGGTAAAGCCGAACACGCAAAAGCCGAGCGCCAGCACCAGCAGCGAATACAGCCCCGGGGCCAGATCCATCCAGCTGATGAGTCGAGCAATCAGCCAGCCGGCCGAGAGCCCGATCAGCAGCCCGAGACCAAACTGGCGGATGAAAAACAGCAGGGTTTCAAACGGGCTACCGATTTCGCCCGTCAGCAGCTCAACCAGCATCAGGGTGAGGAAAATGGCCATCGGGTCGTTGGTTCCCGACTCGATCTCCAGGGTTGCCCCTACCCGCTCGTTAAGATTGACGCCGCGCCCGCCAAGCATGGAGAACACCGCAGCCGCGTCGGTAGAGCCGACGATGGCGCCAACCAGCAGCCCTTCGATCAGGCTCAGATCGAACAGCAGCATGGCAACGCCACCAACCACGGCGCTGGTGATGAGCACGCCGACGGTGGCCAGCACCAGCGCCGGCCGAAAGCCAACGCGAAAGGTTTTCAATCGGGTACGCAGCCCGCCGTCGAGCAGAATCATCGCCAGCGCCAAGTGCCCGATGGCAAACGCCAGATCGTAGTTATCGAACTGAATACCCATCAGCCCTTCTTCGCCCGCCAGCATGCCAAGCCCAAGGAAAATGAGCAGAAGAGGCACGCCGACGATAGTGGAGAGCCGGCTGGCGAAGATGCTCAGCGCAATCAGGAAGCCGCTGAGAAGGAAAAGGCTGTTGATCGTATCCATGACGTCCTTTGCGGAAAAATACGGCAATTATTGCATGACGCTCGCCAGCCGGCGATTGTCGACACGTATTTACCAGTACCTTCAACGCTACTGGTCAGGCTAAACTGGCATCGCTAGACTGGCGCGGCTGCCAATCGATGCCCCTTTCTCGTCGGAGCCTCCTTCATGTTCTCACGCCTCCACCGCTGGCCTGTCTGGCTGTTTGCGCTGCTCATTGGTGGCTGGCTGAGCGCAGCGGTGGCGAGCGCCGTGCAGGAGGCGACTGACGCTGCCAGCCTGCCCGGCGCTGAAAACTCTGCTGAAGAAAAGGGCCAGAAGAGCGGCGCCGCGGGTTTGGATAAAAGCGCCGCCGAGCCTGCGAATGGGGATGCCAGTGAGCCGAGCGTGCCGCAAGCACCGGGCTTGACTGCACCAGACACTCCCCCAGACACTCCCGAAAAAGGTTCTGCCGATGACCGCACGAGCGAACCCAGCGCTCCGGTCTCGCCGAGCCCCACAATCTTTCCGGCGCTGAACGCCAGTTTTCGGCTGCCCGATCTGATCCAGCGGTGGCTGGAACGCAACGACGGCGTCACACCATTTCCCATTGCACCCGATGCTGAAACCGTCGACTCACCCGATATTGCCGCTCCGGCCGTGGAGCCGCCGCCTCTTCCTGTCGCCCCCGCTACTGCCGTTGGTCCCGCCGAACCGCTCGAGCCGCCGCCGATCCATCACCTCACGGTCATGCTCGACTGGTACCCAAGCCCGCGCCATGCGGCCCTGCTGGTGGCGCAGCAGCGGGAGCTGTTTTCCCAGCGTGGCCTGCAGGTGGAGATCGCAACGCCCGCCGACCCTGAAGCACCGACCAGGCTGCTTGCGGCGGGTCGTATCGATCTGGCGCTGACGCGCCAGCCGCTGCTGCATCTGCTGGTCGATGAGGGCAAGCCGCTCATTCGCGTAGCAACTCTGACTCGGCTGCCGCTCTCCTTCCTGCTGGTCAACGGCGCCGCGGAGCCCGACTCCCTGCCCAGGCTCGAGGGGGCTCGCATCGGCCACCTGGACCAGGACGGTGAGCAGGTTCTGCTGGCTGCGCTGCTGGCCAAGCAGAAACTGAGCCGCGAGCAGGTCGACAGTCCCAAAGTGCACTTCCGCATTGCAGATGCCATACGCGAGGGGAATATCGACGCCATTATTGGTGCCATGCAGCACCAGCTCCCCGAAATACTGGCCAACGAGGGGCTCACTACCCATGCCTATCGAGTAGAAGAGTTTGGCGTACCCTTGCACGATGGCCTGATCGTGGTCGCCAACCGCGACCGCCTGAAAGACAAGCGGGATGCCATTCGATACTTTGTTGATGCCCTGGAAGAAGCCAGCGCGTGGATCGTCAACAATCCCGAGGCCAGCTGGTCTCTGCTCGTCGACGCCGAGCCCGGCATGGACACCCCGGTCAATCGTCGAGCCTGGCCGGAAGTCCGCGCCCGCTTGAGCTTGAGCCCGGCGGCCCTGTCCCAGGGGCGCTACATCGACTTTGAGCAGTACCTCTTCGATGCCGGTATCGTCGATTCGCTCACGCCGGTAAGCCGCCTGGCACTCGACTCGGGCGCTCCGAGGCCGCGCTGAAGCCCGCTCTAGGCGCCCAGCGCGCTGAGAAATTCATTGACGCTGTTTTGAAAGGCCGCTGGCTGCTCGGCATGCAGCCAGTGCCCGGCGCCGTCAAGCGTCACGATCTCGGCCCGCGGCAGCATCTCATGCAGCGCCGGCAGCCGCTCATCGGACACGTAGTCGCTGCGCGAGCCGCGCACCACCAGCGCTGGGCCCTCGAATGTGCCCTCGCCCGCCGGCAGGCTGATGATGTCCGTGTAGCCAGCCTGTATCTCATCCAGGCCGAGGCGCAGGCACAGCCCGCCTTGATCGCTGCGCACAAGGTTGGTGGCCAGGAACTGTCGCACGGCACGTTCCGACACATGTTTCGCCATCAGGGCATCCGCCGCGGGCCGATCCGCCGGCTGCCCAACCTCGACGCTGCGCAGCGCGGCAAAGACGTTATCGTGACCGTGCCGCTCATAGGTCACCGGCGCGATATCGGCAAGGATCAGCGAATGCGTCCGCGCAGGAGCCAGTCGCGCCAGGCTGATCGCCACCTTGCCGCCCATGGAGTGGCCCAGCAGATGCGCCCTGTCGATTTCCAGACGATCCAGCAGCGCGCGCACATCACCCGCCATGGCGGCATAGCTCATCCCGGGCGCGTGAGGTGAGCGCCCATGGTTGCGCAGGTCCAGCGTGATGACGCGATAGCGCTCCTGCCAATGGCGCAGATGCGAGCGCCAGTTATCGCCGCTGCCGAACAGGCCGTGAATGATTACCAGCGGCTCACCTTCACCGCCGGTATCGGTATGGTGCAGCGCAACGCTCATGAGGTCTCCTTAGCTGAGTTTCAGTGCAGGGCTTGCCCGGGAGCCGGCAGCGGCTCGCCGGTGATGCTGACCAGCCGCCGACTCAGCCAGGCCAGCAGGATGCCATACAGCGGCAAGAAGAATGCCAGGCTGATGACCAGCTTGCCAGCGTAATCCACCCAGGCGATCTCGACCCAGTTGGCCGCCATGAAGGCATCGCTGCTGCGATAGAAGGCCACCGAGAAAAACGCCATGGTATCGGCCAGGTTGCCCGCCACGGTAGAGAGCGCGGGCGCCACCCACCAGGCGCGCAGCCTGCGCAGCCGGTCGAAAACGGTGATATCCAGCAGCTGCCCCAGGCAGTAGGCCATAAAGCTTGCCAGGGCGATGCGTGCCACGAATGAATTCCACCCGCTCAAGGCGTCGAGTCCGGCGTAGGCGCCCCGGGGGAAGACAACCGACACCACATAGGACACCAGCAGCGCCGGAAACATGACCTTGAAGATGATGGCTCTTGCCGACTCCTTGCCGAGCACGCGGACGGTAAGGTCGGTGGCAAGAAAGATGAACGGGAAGCTGAACGCGCCCCAGGTGGTATGCACGCCAAACATCGTGAAGGGTATCTGCACCAGATAGTTGCTGGCGGCGATCACGGCGATATGAAAACACACCAGAAACGCCAGACAGCGGCGGGTCTGAACATCGGAAACAGCAAGCATGACGCATCCTTTTTGGTGGTAGAGGGGTGAGGGAACCCTCGCGACAAGATTCGAGCTTCTTACAGCGGCGCACAGTATACGCGTTCAGCGCAAGCCGGCCAAACGCAGGGCAGATTCAGGGTGCCTACGTCGGCAGGCCTGCGGCCTGCGTCGCGCAACAAGTTGCTCCCCTACGAAAACCAGCCCCGTGCACCGGATCCTGCAGGAGGAATGCTTGCCCGCTATCCGTTCATCCTGGCCTGGTGCGCGGCGCCGATGTCGCGCGCTTTCATCGCCTCGTGAATATCCTCGACGCTTGCCGGGTCATCGATGGTCGACGGCACGCCATACGGCTCGCCGTCGGCGATGGTACGCAGCAGCTTGCGCAGAATCTTGCCGGAACGCGTCTTGGGCAGGCGATCCACCACCAGCACCTGCTTTAGCGAGGCGATGGGGCCGATCTTGGCGCGCACCCGTTCGATCAGCTCGTTTTCCAGCGCCAGGCTGTCGCCGTTGAAGCCGTCCTTGAGTATCACCAGACCGATCGGAATCTGCCCCTTGAGCGCATCGTGAATGCCGATCACCGTCGACTCGGCAACGGCGGGATGCTCGCCCAGCACCTCCTCCATTTCGCCGGTGGACAGCCGGTGCCCTGCGACGTTGATCACATCATCGGTACGCCCCATGATGAACAGATAGCCATCCTCGTCCAGATAGCCCCCGTCGCCGGTCAGGTAGTAGCCGGGAAACGCCTCCATGTAGGAGCTCTGGAATCGCTGGGGGTCGCGCCATAGTCCGATCAGACAGCCGGGAGGCAGCGGCTGGGCGATGACGATGCTGCCCTGCTGCATGGGGCCCATCGGCTCCCCCTGGCGATCGAGTATTTCCACCTGGTAGCCGGGCACCGGCACCGTGGCCGAGCCGGCTCGCGTCGGCATGGGCTCCAGCCCCTGCAGGTTGGCGGCGATCGGCCAGCCGGTCTCGGTCTGCCACCAGTGGTCAACCACCGGCACCGGCAGCAGATCGTCCAGCCAGTGGAAGGTGGGCGGGTCGAGCCGCTCGCCGGCCAGGTAAAGCACCCTCAGGCAGGAAATATCGTAGTTCTGCAGCAGCTTGCCATCCGGATCTTCTTTCTTGACGGCGCGAAACGCGGTCGGCGCGGTAAAGAAGCTTCTTACCTGATATTCGGAAATGAGCCGCCAGAAAGCGCCGGCGTCCGGCGTGCGCACGGGCTTGCCTTCGTAGACGACGGTGGTGCAGCCTCGCAGCAGCGGCCCGTAGACGATAAAGGAGTGGCCGACCACCCAACCCACGTCGGAGGCCGAAAAGAACACCTCGCCCGGCTGCATGGCGTAGATATTCTCCATGGAGTAGTGCAGCGCCACCGCGTAGCCGCCGGTATCGCGCACTACCCCCTTGGGCTTGCCGGTGGTTCCGGAAGTATAAAGGATGTAGAGCGGGTCGGTGGACTTTACCGGCACGCATTCGGCGGGCTCGGCATCGCGCATCAGCGCCGCCCAGTCGTGATCCTTCTCACCAAGCTCCGCCGTGCACTGCTCGCGCTGGAAAATGACCGTTGCCGCCGGCCTGTGGGAGCCCAGGCTGATCGCTTCATCAACGAACGGCTTGTAGGGCAAGACGCGGTCCACTTCCACCCCGCAAGAGGCCGCCACGACGACTTTCGGCTCGGCATCGTCGATGCGCATGGCAAGCTCGCTGGCGGCAAAGCCACCAAACACGACCGAATGAATGGCGCCCAGCCGCGCGCAGGCGTACATCGCCACCAGCGCTTCGGGCACCATCGGCATGTAGATGACGACGCGATCGCCCTTCTCCACGCCCAGGCCGCGCAGGGCGCCGGCAAAGCGCGCGACCTGGTCCTGCAGTTCGGCAAAGGTCAGGGTGCGCTTGCTGCCGGTGACCGGAGAGTCCCAGTGGATTGCCGGCTGGTTGCCACGCCCCGCGGCAACGTGGTGATCGATCGCCGCGTGACACAGATTCAACTCGCCGTCCAGAAACCAGCGCGCATGCCCCTGGTCATCGTATTCGAGTATGCGGCTAGGGGGCGTTGACCAGGGAATTCGCTTGGCCTGCTCGGCCCAGAAAGCCTCGGGCTGCTCCACGGAGCGCTGAAACTCGTTTTGATACGTCGTCATGACAATCTGCCTGCTGGGGTAAATGACAAGATTGTTGACACTCTAGAACAGGCGATCGCTGTCGTCGTCAGACGAAAGGCTAGCCTACGACAAATGAACTAGAGCACGAAGTGGCATCTGGTTTATCTCGACGCCATGACGCCATTCGCGCGCAAAGCCCACTATCGGCTGCGCGACAGCGGGCCGAAAAGCAGGCCAAGCACCGCGGCAAATAAATCACCCGACCTCTCGAGTTGTTGACAATAAGTCCTAAAGATCGGCGCCTGAACGAAATTTAAACGATTTTCAAACGAGCAAGGGGGCTTCGGGTGGTCTATTATCTAAATCTAAGGAAAGGTATCAAACAAAAGAAAAAACAAGCCGCAGCCCTTTGCATCCGGCGGAGTCAACCCGATGAGCCAACGTCAAACAGACTCAAAAAAGCTCACCAGCGCGACGATCAATCGAGCGAGCGCGCTATTAAAAGCCATGGCCAATGACAACCGCCTGCGGATTCTTGACCTGCTCGATGACCGGGAGCTTTCGGTCACCGAGCTCAACCAGCGTCTGACCATCAGCCAGTCGGCGCTGTCTCAGCATCTGGCCATTTTGCGACGAGAAAACCTGGTGAGCACCCGACGCGAGTCACAGACCATCTACTATTCGCTAAAAGGCAATCAGGCTCGATGCATTATTGATACGCTCGCCAAGCTTGAGCTCGAAACGCCGCATGACGCCTCCCACGACACGCCGCCCCCCGGCCGTCCATAGACGCCGCTGACCTAGGGTAGCGTCGCTGCTGCACCGGGCAGCAGGCTCAGCGCTTTTGCCATCCGCTGGCCTCGATGCTTTCGACAAGGCGCTGAACGCCCCGCTCCACACCCAGCGACACCACCGCGCCCAGCCGCGAAGCAAGCGTGGCGCGCTCGACAATCCGCACCCCTGTCACTCGGGCGATCTTCAGCTTTTCGGCAAGATATTGCTCGCTGGTTCCCACGCCATCAATCAGCTCAAGCGCCAGTGCATCGCTGCCATACCAGGACTCGCCGCTAGCCACCCGCTCAATATCCAGGCGCGATCGCCGGCCTGCAACATAGTGCTTGAACAGCCGGTGCAGGGTTTCCAGCTCTTCCTGAAATTTTTCGCGGCCCTCGTCGTCGTTTTCTCCCAGCAGAGTCAGGGTCCGCTTGTAACGTCCGGCGGTGTGCAGCTCCACGTCGATATCATGGCGCTTGAGCAGCCGGTGGATATTGGGCACCTGGGCGACCACGCCGATTGAGCCCAGTACCGCAAAGGGGGCTGCTATCAGCTTGTCGGCTCCGCACGCCATCAGATAGCCACCGCTGGCAGCGACCCGATCCACGCAGACGGTCGTCGAGATGCCCGCCTGACGCAGCCGATCAAACTCCGCCGCCGCATGGCCATAGGCGTGCACCAGCCCACCCGGCGCCTCCAGCCTCAGCACCACTTCGTCACCCGCCTCGGCGATATCGAGCAGCGCACTGACCTCCTCGCCAAGCCGTTTCGCACCGCTGGCTTTCAGATCGCCATGAAAGTCAAGCACCCAGACCCGAGGCCGCGCGCCTGCCGCCGCCCTGCTATCCGCGCCATGCGCTTCACCGAGCGCTTCTTTTTGTTCACCTTCATCTTCCTCTTCATCTTCCATACCGGCAGGCGTATCATCGCGCTGTTTGCGCCGCCAAGGGGTAAGCCACGCCTTGATCCTGGCCCAACCCTTGTCCTGTCTGGAGCGACTAATCAACTGATGCAGCCGCTGGCGACGCTGCTTCTGACGGGCATTGAGGTCTTCCAAGCGCAGCTGACCATGAGCCGCGCCGCCGTCACGACGGCGCAGCATGACGCCAATGCCCGCCCCGACTATGATCACGACAAGCACCAGCTGGGCGGCAAACATCGCCAGCTTTCCAAGAGCGTCAGCCATTGGTATCTCCCTGGACGCTGCCGATAGCGCACATGCGAGTCAACATGCGGCCGGCGGTCAGCGCTTGATTTAAACAGTTGTTTGAAATACGCTTTGCATGTTAGCCAGTCTATCAGCTGCTTTCACTATTGCTGCAAGCCGCCCTGCAGTCATCTTACTACCTCAGACTATTGACAAGACGAGACTCGACAATGTCCGACTCAACCCTCGACACGCTTTACTCGCGCTTCAATCCCGACGCCGCTCAGGGCATGGATGAAGTCTTTCAATTTCACTTCAGCGATAAAGGCGACCATCACCTGGTCGTCAAGGACGGCAACCTGGAGATTGTCGAGGGCGAACACGACGATCCCTCGGTCAGTCTGAGCATGAGCACCGACGTACTCAAGGGCCTGATGAGCGGCGAGATCAACGGCATGACGGCCTTCATGACCGGCAAGATCAAGGCCACCGGAAACGTGCTGCTGGCCACCCAGCTGACCAGTCTGTTTCCCCACCGCTAGCCGAAGATCAAGGCTTGTCGGCAACCCTGGCCAGATGGGTTTCGATCAGGGCCCGCGAAATGGAGTACGGCGGCGGCAGGCGCGGCAAGGTGCGCGGAGAGAACCAGGCGGCATCGCTGATTTCGTGCTGGTCGATACGAATCCGTCGACTCGCCGCCTCGGCAAAATAGCCCAGCATCAAGGCGTGTGGAAAAGGCCAGGCCTGACTTTGAAAGTAGTGCAGCTCGCCAAGAAACAGCCCAACCTCTTCGAACACCTCACGGTGCACCGCCTCCTCGGCGGACTCCCCTGGCTCGATAAAGCCGGCCAGGGTTGAATACTGGCCCGGCCGAAAGCGCGGGCTGCGCGCCAGCAGCAGCGACTCGCCGTGGGTGACCAGCGTGATGATGCAGGGTGAAATACGCGGGTAGTTGCGATGGCCGCAGCTGTCGCAGTGCATCGCAAACTCGTGGTTGAGCCGCGAAGCAGGTGCGCCACAGCGGCCGCAGAAGCGATGGTTGGCAAGCCAGGCGCCGACCTGCAGCGCCGTTGAAACCAGCGTAAACCAGGACTCCGGCAGTCGCGCCATCCAGGCCCGGCCATCCAGCCAGGTAGGCGAACCATCCGGCGACCGGCTCGTCACCAGACCTACGGGCTCATCGTGCCACCAGCACAGCGGCTGCACGTCGTCATCCCAGACGCACCAAGGATGCAGCGGACTTTCGTCAGGCCCTACAGCAAGGCGGTCCTGACTCAGATAGATCAAGCGCCCCGCCTTCTCGGCTGCCGGCAGCTCGCGGCGCAGCATCAGTGCTTCTCCGCTGCGGTCTTGTCTTCCAAAGCATCCCAGCGGCACGCTCCGGCCGCCTTGCGAATGCGCTCGAGCTTGTTGCCGTGAGCCTCCAGCTCCGCCGCATCCGGCACCACCACGCTCAGCCGAGCGCGTTCGGCAGGCAGTCGCCGAATGGATAGGCCGCCATCCCGATCAACGCTGCTCTGCCGCTGCTCATCGTCACTGCCGCCCAGCATCAGCGCGGTCTGCCCGCCGGTCATGGCCAGATAGACATCGGCCAGTATCTCGGCATCCAGCAGGGCGCCGTGGAGCACCCGGTGACCGTTGTCGATGGCGTAGCGCTTGCACAGGGCATCCAGGCTGTTGCGCTGCCCCGGATGCATCTTTCGCGCCATGGTCAGGGTATCGAGAATGGCGCAGCGCTCCGCCACCGGGCCCAGCCGCGGCTCGCCGCGCGCCTGGTTGAGACGCCGGGTCTCGTGATCAATGAACCCCACATCGAAAGGTGCGTTATGAATCACCAGCTCGGCGCCATCGATAAAGGCCCAGAATTCATCGGCAATCTCGGCGAAGCGCGGCTCGTCAGCCACCCGCTCATTGGTGATCCCGTGGATCGCCATGGCTTCGGCCTCGATCTCCCGCTCGGGATTGATGAACTGGTGATAGTGATTGCCGGTAAGCCGGCGGTTGACCATTTCCACCGCGCCGATTTCGATCAGGCGGTGCCCCGCGCGGGGGTCGATGCCGGTGGTTTCCGTATCCAGTATGATCTGACGCATGCCTTGTCTCGCTTCCAAATGATCGCCATGGGGCTTCACGACATGGCAGATCAGCCCCGCTGGCCGATCAGCTCGTCGATGGCCTCGTTGGCCAGGCGGTCGGCTTTCTCGTTGCCCGCCACGCCGCTGTGCCCCTTGACCCAGTGCCACTCGACCTGATGGCGCTGGGTTTCCTCAAGCAGGCTGCGCCACAGGTCGGCATTCTTGACCGGCGTCTTGGCAGCGGTCTTCCAGCCGCGCTTGATCCAACCGTGAATCCACTCGGTTATGCCTTTGCGCAGGTACTCCGAGTCCGTCCACAGCGCGACCCGGCAGGGGCGCTTGAGTGCGCGCAGCGCCATGATCGCCGCCATCAGCTCCATGCGGTTGTTGGTGGTATTGTGCTCGCTGCCCTTGAGCGTTGTCTCGTGCTCGCCCCAGCGCAGCCAGGCGCCCCAGCCGCCGGGCCCCGGATTGCCTCGACAGCCACCGTCGGTATAGATGGTCACTTCGCTGAGCTGCGCGTTTGGCGTGTTGGCGTTATCAGCCACCTTCTCGTCAATCACCCGTCAATCTTCCTCGATTGTCTTTTCCGGCTGCTTCCTGAGCCGGGTGGCACCGTTCATGGCGTGTCCGACCACTGCACTCCGGAAAGCCGGCTGGCCAAAGTTTGGCCTGGCCAGCAGCGAGCGGCGCCGCGCATGAATCATGTAGCAGTCGCCCAGCGGCAGGTTATAGCGTCGCCCCAGGACCTCCAGGCTGGCATTGCGCGCCGTCCGGCCGGGCAGGCGGAAACCGCAATAGTCTACGCGGTGGACCTCAAAGTCGACAAACGCCAGCCAGTCGGCAAGCCGCGACGGCGTGCGCCAGCAACCCTGATGGTGAAACTCTCGACGGCGGCGCGACCATAGCCTGCCGAGGGCGGCCGGAGCCAGCGGCGACCAGCCGAAAATGACCAGGTGGCCGTCATCGGCGGTGACTCGCGCGGCCTCCTGAAGCTGCCGATGAGGCTCTTCCACCACCTCGAGCAGATGGTGAATGACGACCAGGTCGAGGCAGCTATCAGGCAGCGGCAGCTCGTCAACGCGACTGACCAGACTTTCTTCGGCAGTGGCCAGTTCACGGCAGGGCACCCAGCGAATCAGATGTCGCACAGGAGAAATATCGGCCAGCGCCGCACCGAGACCAATCTCCAGCCCATGAGCTCCGAACCAGCGGTCGAACAAGGGGCCGAGGCAGGCCCGTTCGGCCTGCAGCAGGGCCTGCCCGCGCGGCGAGGACCAGAACCGCCGCCCTTCGCGTACCAGTTCGGCCATGCGCTCAAGCTCCGGCGAATTTGACATGATGCGCGCTTCTCTCCAAAGTACCTGCTTTTGCAAATTATTTGTTCACTTAAAGCCAGAGGTGCCGTCGGTTACCCTACCCGGCGCAAGGGACAGCCTAACATGTTGAGCGTGACACCGATTCCGGCCTTTACAGACAACTATATCTGGATGCTGCGCCAGGACTCGAACCCCGAGGTTTGCGTTGTCGACCCGGGGGATGCCGCACCGGTCATCGCTGTGCTCGAGCGTGAGGGTCTGACGCTGGCCAGTATCCTGATCACCCACCATCACCGCGATCATACCGGCGGCCTGCCTGAGCTTGTCGAGCGCTTCGCGCCGCATGTGATCGGTCCTCACAACCCTGACATCGATGCCATCGATCAGCGCGTCGGCGAAGGCGATGAGGTCCGCGTGCTGGGACGCCTGTTCGAGGTGTTCGAGGTGCCCGGACATACCCTGGATCATATCGCCTTTTTCACCCCCGGCATCCCGGCCCTGCTGTTCTGCGGTGACACCCTGTTCAGCGCCGGCTGCGGCCGGCTGTTCGAGGGAACCCCCGAACAGATGCACGCTGCCCTCTCGCGCTTTGCCACCCTGCCCGAAGACACCCTGGTATTCGCTGCCCATGAGTATACCGAAGCCAATCTGCAATTCGCCGCGGCGGCCGACCCGCATAACGATGACGTCCAGCGCGCCATGGCGGAGTGCCGGCGCGTCCGCGAGCTGGAGCGACCCACTCTGCCGAGCAGCATTGCCCGCGAGCGACGCATCAATCCTTTCATGCGCTGCCATACACCAGGCGTTCAGCAGGCCGCTTCGACTCGCGGCGATGCCAGCAGCGAGCTGGCCACCTTTGCCACGCTGCGCGCCTGGAAAGATGAGTTCTGAAGCGCAAGACCGCTGACCCCGGAGACACCGCATGACCTTTCACCAGCGCCGCCGACTGTTCGGTCTTGCCGGCACCCTGACCCTGACAGGCGCTTTGATGTCAGCTTCCCTCGACGGCCAGGCCTCGATGCCGGCTCAGGACTCAGCGCCTCACGCCGTCACAGCTCCAGCCGGCAAGGGCGCGACGGCTTCGACCCGGCACCCCGCTGCCCAGGCTGGCCGCTCACTGTTCTGGGATGAGCTGGCGGCCAGCTCTGCGGATGCCTGGCAGCGTCTGCGCAGCGGCTTCCAGTGGCAGGATCAGTGGCGTCAGCGGGCCGCTGACAAGCGCGTGCAGTACTGGATCGATCGCTATCGCAAGAGCCCGCATAACATTGCCGAGATCAGCGAGCGCGCACGGCCGTGGCTTGGCTGGATCATTCAGAGCGTGGAAGAGCGCGGCCTGCCCGGCGAAATCGCCCTGCTGCCCTTCATCGAGAGCGCCTTCGATCCCCGGGCGCGCAGCCGCATGGGCGCCGCCGGCCTGTGGCAGATCATGCCGCGCACGGGCGATGCGCTGGGACTGCTGCGCACGCGCGGCTGGGACGGCCGTCTGGACGTGGTGCGCTCCACCCGCGCCGCGCTGGACTATATCGAGCTCCAGGCCGAGCAGTGGTATGACGGCGATATCGAGCTTTCGCTGGCCGCCTACAACGCCGGTGCCGGGACCGTCAACAAGGCCCGGCGCAGAGCCATCATCAGCGGCAAGAACGGTGAGTACTGGGATCTGGCGCTGCCGTCGGAAACCATGAACTACGTGCCCAAGCTGCTGGCCATCGCGGCGATCATCGACGACCCCGAACGCTATGGCATCGCGCTGCCGGCCATCGATGCCGCGCCGGCCTTTGCCCGTATTCGCGTGACCCGGCCGCTCGCCCTCGACACTGCCGCCATGCATCTGGGCATACCTTCCCGCCGGCTGGCTGCGCTCAACCCGGGGCTCAAGGGCGGCACGGCCCATCCCGGCCAGGTGCGCGAGCTGCTGGTCCCGGCGGACCGCAAGCCGCGTCTGATGGCAGCGCTGAGCACGCCCGATACTCCAACGCCGCAGCACAGCTCCGACAATGTGCACGTGGTGCAGCGCGGCGATACCCTGACGCGGATTGCCTCGCAGCATGCGGTCTCGCCGGTTGATCTTGCTCGCTGGAACGGCATCGGCTATAGCGATACTTTACAACCCGGGCAGCAGCTGACAATGTCGAAATGATATCGAGGGCCTGATGCCCGAGGCTTGCAGAAGGAATCTGTGTGATGCGTTCGACCGCCCTGCTGCTGTCGCTGTTGCTGGCGCCGCTGCTAGCCGCTGCCGAAAGCCAAGACATCAGCGAAGAAAAGGTGCCGACACGGCACGCGCTGGCACTCTACGGCGAGCCCGCGCTCGCATCTGACTACTCGCATTTTCCGTACACCAACCCAGAGGCGCCGGTCGGCGGCAGCATGATTCGCGACGTCGTCGGCAGCTTCGATTCGACCAACCCCTTCATCATCCAGGGTACGCCGGCGGCGGGGCTGAGCAACGTCTACGACACCCTGCTGACACAGAATCCCGACGAGCCCTTCACCATGTACGGCCTGCTGGCCGAAGGCATCCGCCTGGCGCCGGATCGGAGCTGGATCGAGTTCGACCTGAACCCTCAGGCCCGCTTCCACGACGGCGAGCCGGTCAGCGCCGAGGATGTGGTGTTCAGCTTCGATATCCTCACCGAGCAGGGCCAGCCCTTCTACGGCGCCTACTACGCCGACGTGACCGAGGTGCGCGCCATCGACCCGGACACCGTGCGCTTCACCCTCGGCGACAGCGAGTCGCGCGAGCTGCCGCTGATCATCGGCCAGCTGCCGGTCCTGCCTGCCCACTACTGGCAAGGCCGCGACTTCGAGGCCCCCACCCGCGAGCCCCTGCTGGGCTCCGGCCCCTACCGCATCGCCCAGATCGACCCGGGCCGGCGCATCGTCTACGAGCGGGTCGAGGACTACTGGGGGCGCGAGCTGCCGGTCAATCAGGGCCGCCACAGCATCCAGCGCCTGGTGTTCGACTACTACCGCGACCACAGCGTGGCGCTGGAAGCCTTCAAGGCCGGCAACCTGGAC
>DATHXP010000259.1:0-4105 GCA_035459605.1 Halomonas sp.
CGCGCAGCATCGATTGGGACAGGCCGAAGCCGATAAAGGCAATGGGTACCATCATGCCGGCGATGGCCAGCACCCTTACTCGGGGGTCGCTGCCCGGGGCCGTCTGACGCCGCCAAAACAGCCACAGCGGCACGCCGTAGAACATCAGCAGTACGCCCAGGCCCACCAGCCCACGGCGCGCTGTCGTGTCGATGATGTCGCTGTGCAGCTGGTCGTAGCGGCTGATGTCGGAAAGAAACTCGCCCTGCGCCACGAGCTTGTCGCGCGCCGCTTCCAGGCGCCCTTCCCCCCAGCCGATCAGCGGGCGCTCGGGAAACAGCTGGGCCCCGGCGCGCCACATCTCGAGCCGTATGCCCACCGAGGTGTCGCGGGTGCCGCCCTGCCAGTACTGCTGAAGATGGCGTGTCGTCTCCTCAATCCGCTCTCCCACGCCACTTTGCGGCTGCAGCGTGATCACCAGCAATATCCCTACGGCGCCGATGGCAAGGCCACGTCGCACAATAGCAGGTATCAGATTGCGAGCCCCCCAATACGCCAGCAGCAACAGCAGCGGCACGGCGATCCAGCCGCCGCGGGTGCCCGACAGCAGCGAGGCGGTCAGCCCGGCCAGGGCGCCAAGCAAAGAGAGCGCCAGCAGCCCGCGACGGCGCACCCTGCCGCGACCCAGGCACCACAGCGCCCCCATCAGCGAGAGCGCCCCCAGCAGCAGCGAGAGATTGCCGAAGGGGATGGCGTTGATGTCGTTAGTGGCACGCGCATGGCCCAGTATCAGCCACTCATACAGCGCAATGCTGCCCGCCCCCAGCGCGCCGCAGCTTGCCGCCCACCACAGCGTTTGCGGCGGCGGCGGATAGCGGCGCAGCCACACCAGCAGCGCGGCGGCCAGCCCCGGCCACAGCGGCAGCAGCACGCCCTGATTGCCCTCGCCCACCGGCCAGTTTCCGGTGCGCCAGACGTCGCCCAGCCACAGCCCGCCGTAGGCCAGCAGCACCGCGCACAGCAGCGCATCGTCGCGATCGAGGCGCCGCCACATCTCCCGGGGCGACGTCAGCATCAGCCCCGCCAACAGCGTGACGCCCGCCAGCAGCGGCACCGCAGCATAGGCCCGGGGCACCACCACCAGCAGCGCAATAAAAGCAAAAACCCAGAGCGTATTCAGCCCGACCCACAGCTTGGCTAGCCGCACGGCGCTACCTTTATTTTGGGGACAGACCCTTAAATTTAGTTAAGGGACTGTCCCTAGACTTTGAGCTCCACCCCGCCCGGAAAGATTCGGTTGCTGAGATAGTCCAGGCGAAACTCGACGTGTTGACGAATATCGTAGAGCGTAAATTCTTCTTCGGAATAGGCGTCACAGCCTCCCAGGATCACGCCACCAGCCGCTGCTTTTTCCACCAGTTCATCGAAACGCCTGCTTATGTCTTCGGCGATGGCGGTGGCGGCGGCTTCGGCGTCCGGCGCGTCAATCGTATAGACGATGCTGATATTCAGATCGTAGGGGTCGTCAGCTTTCAGTTCATTCGTTGGGGCAAAGGACAGCCAGTAGCCGATGACCGTCGTCGCCTGCTGCTTGCCCTGTTTTTCAAGCCGTTTGAAGACATGCCTCAACCGCTCCGCAAGGCTGTCCGGCAAGGCCTGGCGTCGATAGCGCGCGGCCAACCAGCTTTGCAGTGTTTGCTTACCTACCAGCGGCAAAAGGAAATTAGGCGCCGGCTCGTACTGCGCCAGCTCATCTTTGGCCACACGATGTTTGCGGGTCGCCAGCAGTTCCAGACACAGCAACTCGCCATCTCTTTCCCAATCGAGGTGCAGCTTGCGAGCATTTTTGGCATGACGACAGTTCCCATCGGGCGAGGCCACTGGCTGCGCCAAGATTACTTCTACCGAGGGCTCAATCGCCAAGTTATCATTAGCAAGGTCACAGTCGTGGGTGATCACCACGCCCCAGCAGGCGCCTTCCTTGGCCAGCCCCAAAGCTGCCATATCCTCCATACCAATCAGGCTTCCCTGAGCCCAGGGCATCATCCGCGTCCATTCTTGCACCACCAGCCTTACCCTCGTCGCAGCGGCACAGCGATATCATCGAGCGCCTCACGTGAACTGCGGGTGGCGATTACCTTGCCTTTGTGCCGCATGCGCCTGGAGTGTTCGCGCTGTGCAAGGCTCTGCAGCTCCTCGAGCGCTGGTTGCAGCGGGTCATCCTCCCGCAAGCGATCCAGCAGGCTGCCACCGCAGCGTAGGGGACGACGTATCAACTTGTTGATGCGCGGTAAATCGCATGCCGCTATGTTCTCAGCCTGCCGTTCCAGCCTAATGAGCCGCGTATGCACCTCAGGACGCGGCTCCTGCCCATTGAGCCAGGCATAAACAGTGGGACGCGTCGTGTCCAGTAGGCGGGCCAGATCAGTAATCGTTAGCCCCAGCAGCTGGCGAATCCGTTCCAGGCGCTCGGCCGGCGTGAACAGCTCAGCATCGTCTTCACCCTTCACCGCGGAGGTAACGTCAATCGAGTCATCCTGCAGCCATTGGTGTCGAGTCAGTGCCGCTTCTGGGGTCACTGCACCACCGGAACCCGGTTCTCCCCCCAGCGCCATGGGAACTAGAAAGCAAGTGGCGGCCAGCGCTATGGTTTGGGCACCCATCCCCCAACCCGAGGAAGACGAGATACCATCCGCCTGCGATGCTCTGCCAGTACCGCCATGTCCGGGGATGATTTCGGGGTTTACAGTTGCCATAGCTCCCTCCTTGCCTGCTCCGTGGTAGCCATCCCGAAGGCCTCAATGATGACCTTATGGGAGGCGTCCAGCTGGTGCGCCACGGCCTGGCTATCAAACGTTTCCCGCTTTGTCACGTAATAGTCGCTATCCAGCACTGCGGCCTCCTGGCCCTGCGATTCACCGATACGGGCATCCAGCTGCAGCGACATCGGCTGCAGGTCCGGAGGCAAAGGCACGCCCTGCGGAGAAATCAAGGTGCGTACTACTAGGGTGCCATCCGCCACACCACTCACGGTTTCCGTCACACTATGCTTGGGCTCTCCGGCAACCTCACGGTATAGCCCAATCAGACCTGGACTCAGCAAATGCTCCAGGGGATAGCCCTGGGAAGGGATCACCGCGTCCAGGTAGCGCAGGCCGATACGATCAATATAGGCCAGCTCCACCTCCCGGTGCAGCACGTCAAGCACTTGCAGCACGGTGTTTCTGAAGTCAGTGAAACGAGAATAGCGCGCCGTCTGAAAGATCAGCGCGTCCTTGAGCAGAATGACCCCTTCCCGGCGCTCTTGGTCGGCAAATATCCAGCGCTCAACCTGCTGATGCTGAACTTCGACCTGAGGGCCCGGGGTCACCTGCAGATGCGCCTGATGATCCTCGCGGAAGTCCGGATAGCCCTGGCGGCGCAGCGCGTCCTGCAGCGGACCCACATAGTTGGCCATCTGCTCGATTCGATTGAACTTGATCTGAGCAAGAACATAGAAGACGGGGGCCTGCAGCGCGGGCGTGGTCATGGTAATCATCCTACTGACACAGTAGCTGGAAAAACCGGCAATGCTTTACATACTACTTTACACCAATAGCGGCAACTCGTTCCTTACACCCACAAGAATCTCTGCGTTACTAGCCAGAAGAACGCCGGATACGTAGATGAGGGGCAAGGGACGAGCCTCTCACGAACACCAGAACCTGCCAGGCCGTGAGACAGGCAGCACCGATTTCGTGAGATGGTTAAAAAAGAGACTTCAAGTGGTTCAGGTATGCCTGCGCTTCCGCGCTGCCCTCTGCCGGGGCCCAGGGTGCAAGCTCTTTCGCCGCATCGGGGTTGAACGGGCCGGCCTTGAGCTCCAGCAGTATCGAGCCGGGCCGCAGCGCGACCACGGTATGCCAAGTGCCGGCCGGCAGCTCGACGCCAAACGCCACATCGCCCTCTTTCCCGACGCTGTCCGCGTAGGCCTCGGAGCCAAAGCGCTCCGCTCGGCTGACCTCGCCCTGCTCGGAAAACACCACCAGCCCAAAGAGCCCCTTGATGGCCACCAGGCACTCATCCTTCGGATCCAGCGCGTGGCGATGGGGCCGGATATAGCTGTCGATCCCGACGGCGTTGAACA
>DATHXP010000260.1:0-1868 GCA_035459605.1 Halomonas sp.
CAGGCGGCCGAGCTGGTCAGCGGCTTTCAGAATCCCGATGTGACCCGCGACCTGGCGCGGCAGCTGCAGGATCGCGCGCTGTACGGCTCGATCGGCAGCGACTTCCACGTCCCCGGCGGCCACCTGGCGCCGGGCAGCATGAGCGGCGTGCCGCGCACCGCGACGCGGCCGGTGTGGCGGCATCCGCGGCTGCAGACTTTTTTCCAGGCGTCGATGCTGGCCTAGTCGCCGTTGTGGACAAGCCGCCGCTGTGAAAGAGCCGCCGTGTTGCACGCGACTGAAAATCCTCACATAGTGAATGCACATTTTGCGCGCCGTGCGCCTGCGCTCGGCAGGAAGCATCGAGAGCTTGCCATCTGTCCCCGGTCATCAGGAGAGCCCATGAGCCAGTTCTTCAAGATTCATTCACAAACCCCCCAGAAGCGCCTGATCGAACAGGCCACCCAGATCATTCACAGCGGCGGCGTGATCGCCTACCCCACCGACTCGGGCTACGCGCTGGGCTGCAAACTTGGCGAAAAGAAAGCCGTGGACCGCATCAAGCGGCTGCGCTCGCTGGATGACAAGCACAACTTCACCCTGGTGTGCTCCGACCTGTCCGAGATCGGCACCTACGCCAAGTTTGACAACGCCGTCTTTCGACTGCTCAAGGCTCACACGCCGGGCGCCTATACGTTCATTTTGCACGCCACTACCGAGGTGCCCCGACTGCTGCTGCATCCCAAGCGTCGCTCCATCGGCGTGCGCGTGCCGAACCATGCCATCACGCGCGCGCTGCTGGATGCGCTGGGCGAGCCGCTGATGAGTGTGACCCTGATCCCGGTGGGCGAAGAGCTGCCGATGACCGACGCCGAAGAGATTCGCGACCGCTTCGGCAGCCATCTGGACCTGGTGATTGACGGCGGCGCCTGTCATCTGGAGCCGACCAGCGTGATCGACCTGCGCGAGCTGCCGCCGGTCATCATGCGTGAAGGGCGCGGCGACGTTTCTCCCTTTCGTGGATGAGCGAGCCGCTTCAGCTTTCCGCCGGTCCCGTGTCGTCCCCGCCTTGACCGCTGGCTTCGCTCGCGCTTCCTTCCTCGACCGCCGTGTCATCCTCCTCGGGCCGGTTGGGGTCCGGGGTCTCCTCGTCCAGCCAGGTGCCGCAGCGCAGGCAGTAGCGGGCACGTCGCTCGTGACGGTCATGGCCGCATCCGGGACAGGCTTCGTCCGAATAGCGCTCGGCGCGAATCGAGCGGATCACCTCAGCGGAGAATACCCCGGTGGGCACGGCGATGATCGAGTAGCCGATCAGCATGACCATCACTGATATTGCCTGGCCGATGGGGGTTATCGGCGTAATGTCGCCAAAGCCCACGGTGGTCAGGGTGACAACGGCCCAGTAGACGGCCCTGGGAATGCTGGTGAAACCGGCTTCGACAGGCTCGATGAGATAGATCAGCGCAGCGAAGATGGTCGTGACCATCAAGACGGTAGAAAAGAACAGCAGAATCTGCCGGCCGCTGCGCCGCAGCGCGCCTACCAGCAGCTGCCCTTCGCCGACAAACTCCATCAGTCGCAGCACGCGGAAGATGCGCAGGGTGCGCAGCAGGCGTATTACGACCAGCGACTGGGCGCCGGGCAGCAGCAGCGCGAGCCAGGTGGGAAGGATTGCGAACAGGTCGATCAGGCCATAGAAGCTGCGCAGGTACTGCATCGGTCGCTCCAGGCAATATAGCCGCAGCGCGAGTTCGATGGTGAAGAGTATCGTGAAGCCCCACTCGATGAGTTGGAACCAGCGGCCGTAGTCCGCGCGCAGATGCGTCACGCTCTCGAGCATCACCACCAGCACGCTGAGCAGGATCAAGGCGATCAGCGCGATATCGAAG